>CAIUKX010000458.1 GCA_903899795.1 uncultured Flavobacteriales bacterium | reverse complement strand
TTTAGCCATAATTTCTATTTTAAATTGAAAATTTATAATTATTATTTAATTCAATGCCACCTTGAGCCAATGATGGGAATTGAACCCATGACCTCTTCCTTACCAAGGAAACGCTCTACCCCTGAGCTACATCGGCCGAAACAGAGCGGGAGACGAGACTCGAACTCGCGACCCTCAGCTTGGAAGGCTGACGCTCTACCAACTGAGCTACTCCCGCTTATTTTTTCTATATCATTATTGTGGGGGTGGATGGACTCGAACCAACGATACCTTACGGTGACAGATTTACAGTCTGCTGCAATAGCCACTATGCGACACCCCCTCAATGATTGGAGCCGATGGAGGGACTCGAACCCCCGACCTGCTGATTACAAATCAGCTGCTCTAGCCAGCTGAGCTACATCGGCACATTGTTGATATTTTCAGTAATTAAAAGAACTTTTTGTAAAGTGTTTCCCTTTTGGGTGTGCAAATGTAGGAAATAAATCCTTTACAACAATACTTTTTCAAAAAAAAATACAAAAAAATAAGGGGTTTGTTTTAGCAAACCCCTTATCTAATTGATTTATAATATTATTGAAGTGACTTCTCTTTGTGTTTATGAACCTGTTTTCTTAATGCTTCAACTGCTAAATCTGCTGCTTCCTCGAAACTACGACATTGTTTTTTTGCAAACAATTCTCTGCCGGGGATCAAAATCTTTACTTCAGCAATTTTATTTTCACCGTCTTGACTCTTATCAAGCCTTAAAAAAACTTCGCTTGCTATTATATTGTCGAAAAATAATTCCAGCTTACTCACTTTTTCATTGACAAATGCGATTAGTTTCTTGTCGGCTGTGAAATGAACGGAATGTACCTGAATATCCATGACTATTTTTTTTTATGCCCACGTGGATGAGCTTGTGAATAAATACTAGTTAACTGACTAAATGAATTATGTGTATACACTTGTGTTGCCGACAAATTCGCATGACCCAGCAAATCTTTCAAAGTCTCTAAGCCAGCTCCGTTGTTTAACATGTGAGTAGCAAAGGTGTGTCGCAATACGTGTGGACTACATTTATCCAAATTCGTTACTTGACCAAGGTAGGAATTAATTATTCTATAAACAAACTTTGGATAAAGTTTGTTACCGTTTTTCGCGAAAAAAAGATAATCATTTCTGAAACTCAACAACTTTACACATCTTCTGTATTCCTCAATCTGACTATAAAGCAAAGCCGAAATCGGAATAATCCGTTCTTTGTTTCTTTTACCTATTACTTTAATTCTATCCTTTTCAATATCTGTATTTCGTAAATGGATCAATTCACTTTGTCGAATTCCAGTTTGATAAAATAATTCTACAATCAATTTATTTCTTGTCCCTTCAAAAGAATCATCAAAAAACTCATCCAATTTCTCAGTAGTTAAATCGGACGTTCTTGCAAATGTTGGCAAGCGCTTTTCTGTTTTGGGACCTTGAACTTTGGCCATCGGATTGGTCTGAATGATACTTTCCTTTTGAAGCCATTTACAAAATGAACGCAATGAAGACAGTTTGCGATTTACAGATCTTTTGGTGTACGACTTTTCAAGCAATTCAACCATCCATCCTCGAATCAACATCGGATTGATTTCCACGATTTCCTTTTCATTTGCAAAATTTGCGAAATCGAAAAACTGCTCCAGATCGACCTGATACGCTAATCGTGTATGATCGGAATACCTCTTCTCCGTTTGGAGATAGAGTAAAAAGTCAGATACAAAAAAAGGAGCCATAGGCTCCTTTACGTAATATCTATTCAATATGTTTCAAAATTATTGCCCTGCAGACAACATTCTTTCACGGTAAGCTGCACGGATATTGTCTTGACGCTTAATAACAGAAGGCTTCGTGAATTCTTTACGATTTCTCAATTCCTTCATAGCTTTAGTCTTATCAAATTTCTTTTTGAATTTCTTAAGAGCTCTCTCGATGTTTTCCCCTTCTTTTACCGGAATAATTAACATATTTTTCTATTTATTTAATTGCTTTTTCTCAACTTTGGACGACAAAGATAGAGTTATTTTTTTTATTAACAATAGTTATTTCAAAATTTCTCTAGAAATAACCAATTTTTGTATTTCTGAAGTTCCTTCTCCAATTGTACAAAGTTTTGCATCTCTGTAAAATTTCTCAACCGGAAAATCTTTTGTATAACCATATCCACCAAAAATTTGAACAGCCTCGTTTGAAACTTCACAAGCAATTTCAGAAGCATAAAGCTTAGCCATTGCTGATTCACGTGTCAATTTCTTTCCTGCATTTTTCAAATATGCTGCTTGGTGCAATAACAATTCAGCAGCTTCAATTTTAGTCGCCATATCCGCCAACTTGAATCCTATAGCTTGAAATTGTGCAATTGGTTTTCCAAATTGTTCTCTCTCTTTGGCATATTTTACAGCTGCTTCATAGGCTCCTTTAGCAATTCCCAAAGCTAATGATCCGATAGAAATTCTTCCTCCATCCAATATTTTCATTGATTGAATGAATCCATCACCTTCTTTTCCGATTAAATTTTCAGCTGGAATTCTACAATTATCGAAGATTAATTCCGCTGTTTCGGAAGCTCTCATCCCCAATTTATTTTCTTTTTTACCAGCAGAAAATCCTGGTGTACCTCTTTCAATAATGAAAGCTGACATTCCATGGGAATCTCCTTTTTCACCTGTTCTTGCGATTACGACAGCAACATCTCCTGATTTTCCATGCGTAATGAAGTTTTTTGAACCGTTCAAAACCCAATGATCTCCATCTTTAACAGCTGTAGTATTCATACCTCCTGCATCAGAACCTGTACCTGTTTCAGTAAGACCCCAAGCTCCGATCCATTCAGCAGTTGCTAATTTCGGTAGGTATTTTCTTTTTTGCTCTTCGCTTCCGTGGTAATAAATATGTCCTGTACACAATGAATTATGTGCAGCCACAGAAAGTCCGATAGATCCGCAAACCTTTGCAATTTCGGAAACAACTGTTACATATTCCAAATATCCGAACCCGGAACCTCCGTATTCTTCAGGAATAAAGACTCCCATCAATCCTAATTCTCCTAGTTTTTTGAAGACATGTACAGGAAATTCTTGAGATTCATCCCAGTCCATAATATATGGTCTGATTTCTTTTTCAGCAAAATCACGCACCATCTGTGCAATCATTATCTGATTTTCGTTTTTTTCAAAATTCATTTTTTTCAGTTTTGGGGTATTTGTATTTTTTGTTAAAAGTGTACTAAATTATAAATATTGTGCGAAAATGGCGTCAATTTATTTGATCCATCTAAAAAATCAAGTGAAACCAAGAAGTTAAACCCAACAACTTCAGCTCCACATTTTTGAACTAAATGAGCCGCCGCTTCCGCTGAACCTCCCGTAGCCAACAAATCGTCATGAATTAATACGCGCTGTCCTTTTTTGAATGCATCGGTATGAATTTCAATTGTTGCACTACCATATTCCAATTCATAAGCGTGACTGATTTTTTCATATGGTAATTTTCCTTTTTTACGGATCAGAACAAAAGGAACACCCAATTTCATCGCTAATGGATAACCAAATAAGAAACCTCTACTTTCAATTCCAGCAACTGCTTCGATATTTTGTTTTTTGTAAAAATCAACCAAATGATCCAGCATATCATTCGACAAAACAGGATCTTGCATAATCGGGGTGATATCCTTAAAAACAATCCCTTCCTTAGGGAAATTAGGAACATCTCTTATTGCACTTTTTATTCTTTCTTGTATTTCCATCTTACAAAGATAAATAGGGTTTTAATTTTTGAAACAATTCTTCTTTAATTAATACAGACTCTTTGATTTCATCTATCGATCTGAATCCATTTTTTTGTGTTCTCATCTTAACAATTGAATTCGCAATGTTCCAGCGCAAATAAGGATGAGCTTTCAACTGATCGAGTGTAGCACTATTAAGTGAAATTTTAGAAATAATATTCGGATCAACTTTTAATTGGTCTTCGATCGTGTTATATTTTTCTTCGTCCATTTTCCACAACTCCAACAACTGTTCCTTCATGACAAATCCACCCAATTCAGTTCTTCGCTTGATGATCTGCTTCGCGAAAAACGGTCCGATCCCTTTCACTGAAAGCAAATCTTCTTCGGTAGCTTGATTCAATTCTATAATTTGAATTACTTGAACTTTGGGTGTAGGCTCAACTTCAAACTTTGTCTCGTGCTTAAGCGGATAAATCGTTGAATCTTTGATCAGTATAAAAAGCTGTTCAGGAATAACAAAAATCTTGCTCAATTCTTGGTTGGAATAAATTCCTCTCTGTGTAAATTTTAGAACAACATCTGCTTGTTTAGATGATAATCCTAATTTCATCCATTGAGATTTTGTATACTGGTTTGGATCGAATTTAGAATCTGGAACTTTAAATTTCTTTTCTTTTTTCGAATAATTACGGTTTGAATAATATACATTTCCGTAAACATTTTTCTGCTCTTGATGTTCATTCACCCATTGAGCTGAAGGAAAAGACTGGATTGAAACTTTTTCAGGTGATTGAAGTGAAAAATAAATTCTCGGGAAATAGATCATCAACAAAGTGACCAAACTCAATAGAATGATTCCTCTTCTACTTCTTTTAGACATCCGCAAATTGATTTGATCTTTCATGGCTATGGTTCAATTTGAAGAGAACATTACCCCCTTACTTCTATTTCTTTTTTTGTCATGAAATAAACCGGAATTCCAAGAAGAACAATCAATAATCCCAAACCTGTACTCTTTGTATCGTAAATCAACAAATCGATGCAAATTGCAGTAGTGATAACAATATACAATGCAGGAATAATTGGGTAACCGAAGGCTTTATAAGGTCTTTCCGTATCTGGTTCTTTTTTTCTCAAAATAAATTGT
>CAIUKX010000457.1 GCA_903899795.1 uncultured Flavobacteriales bacterium | reverse complement strand
TTTTATATTGATTTTGTTGTCAATTGAAAATATTTCATACCCTTCAATTGTTGCTCGTCGGTATAAGCCATTATCATATTGTTCGATGTCTTTATAATTTGCTGGAACGATAACTTTACCTGCTGTATCAATAATTCCGAATTTAAATCGCTCCGAGAAAAAAGCTGTCCCAGCATTATCAAATAGACTGACAAATGAGTAGGATTTTGGCAATTCAATTTCAGAAAGTCCATTGTAGAGAAACCATTTACCATTTTTCAGAATAGGTAGCGGTTGCTGAGTTTTCTGAGCATGCAGTAATGTAAAGGTAATTGTTACGAAAAGAATGGTAATGATTTTTTTCATGGTTTCCGTTTTTGAGGTGAATCAATAGCGATATACAGTGTGCAATGATTGATGATGGTCAATCATTACACACGTTTTAAGAAGGAGGGGATTAATGTCGAATTTCAGGGGGAATTGAAGAGATCAAATAAGATCGTTGATGTATTTTGCAAGATCCTTGCTTTCTTTGAGTTTCAGGTTTGTTTTCTTCAAGACGAAGTCATGCATCGAATTATTTTTTGCTTTTCTAACTTCATTGAAATCTTCATCCCGGCAAACCATAACTGAATTATCCGGTAAGATGGCTACTATGCAATTTTTACGTTTTGGGTCGAAGATAAATTGAGAATATTCTTCCGATTGGCATTTGATGATACAATTATCTTCCGGAGAAATCAAAAATATGGATGCAAATTTAGGATTGACCGTTTTGGGTAAAATAAAACTTGCAGAAAGCTGAACGCTATTTTCACGGTGATAAATCCGATCCCAGTTATAGGTTCCAAAACCTTGGATTTCAATAGAACGGATTATTTTTCCTTTGGCAACCAGTTTTTGAAACTGATTCAATTCTTGTTTTTCTTTTGCAATATCTTGTTGTGCTTTTTTTGATTGAGCCATGGCATCTTCTATGAAGTAGGGTTCTACTTCAATGGATTTCGATTCTTGAGCAAATTCCATGTTCAGGAGAAAAACGTTGGGTGTTTTTGTTTTTTCAAGCACGCAATTTGCATTTTGATCGGCAAACATTTTGGTTTCTTTTTTAGTTAAGCGTTCTTTTGTTTTCCAGCCTACAATCGTTTTATCTTCCAGTTCAGGGAAGTTGGAGGTGTTTACATTGGTTTCAATAATTGCGTAGTCTCCGATTTGTTTTGAAGTGTTTGCTTCGTCTATTTTTAACTCCGGCTTAGGTTCTGCTGGCAGTGCCGACTTTGTTAGACTGTAGTCCCATTTTCCGCTTTTTTCATCCAGTTTGTAAAAATTCATGCAAGGTGTATCGTTGGTAGAATTGATGTCAATTTTTGCAGATTTCCCATCTGCTAATTGAATTTGTTTGGAATATTGTTCGGCTGAAATGGTGAACATTCCTCCTGAAACCAAATCGCATTCAACTCCTGCAGTGTCATATTTCATCGGGATTCCTGAAAACATAATATCAGTCAGGGAATGAAATTCACTCCAGTTGATAGTTACCTCTCCCTTGATTGGATTTCCAGCTTCATCAACAAAAGCATCTTTCGGTAACTCAATTGTACTCCCGGAAGGTAAATCGATCACATTGGGTTTGTCTGCTTGAATTGTGTATTTTTCGACATTGATTTCTAATCCGTCGATAGGTTGAATGACTGAAGCGGTGGGATTGTCATTATCAGAAACTACTGATAAAGGA
>CAIUKX010000456.1 GCA_903899795.1 uncultured Flavobacteriales bacterium | reverse complement strand
GTTAAAAATCCTTATTACAAATCGACCAAATTACTACCCTTATGGTATTCTTCTGAATTAATATCACAATTTGATACTGTTCGATCTTCTGTTCTTTTCCCATTTTATTGGTCTCACGAAGAAAAGGATTCAAAAATGACCGTACTTTTCCCCTTAATCTGGGATAAAAAAGAAACCAACTATCATTCCCTTACTTTTTTTCCACTATTCTCAACAGGACATTCACCAGATCGATCCACAAATCACTATGCAGTTACACCTTTTTACTGGCACTGGGAAGATAGTTTGAGTAAAAAAACGAGACTTTATCCAATTTGGTATCACAAGGAAAGAAAGTACGGCAACGACACCAAAACATCCAATATTCTGTTTCCTGTATATTGGTCATTCAAAGATAGCAGCCATCAAGCCAATGTAGTATTTCCTATTGTCTGGAGTTTCAAAAACAGCTATTATCCCTCTCTGACTATCTTTCCATTTTATTCGAAAGGCCAAAACGGAAGTAATACAAAAAAACACATCGCCATTACACCTTTGTACATTCATTTTGAAAAAAGTAATGGTTACAACACCGTCTCCTTTCCGATATGGTACAAACAAATCCGTTACTATCCGAGCGATACTGTAATTTCCAGTACAGTCTTTCCATTCTATTGGTCACACACGGAAAAAGGAAAAAACAGAAAAGTTCTCTTTCCGATTGTTTGGAGCAAAAAAACCAATTACGATTCTTCGTTTGTTCTCTTTCCAGTCTACTGGTCGCATAAAAATGATGCTGTGATTAATAAAATCTTGTTTCCAATTGTATGGAGTAAAAAGGATAATACTTATTCTTCGCTGACTGTTTTTCCATTATTTTCAAAAGGGCATTCACCAGATTATACCAAAAAACATTTGTCCATTACACCCTTAGTCAAATATTCCCGTGATTCTGTCTTGACAAAAATCAGAGTACTTCCTTTTTGGTGGCATTCCACTGAAAGACTGTATTGGGGAGATACGCTTCATTTGAATTATGTTTTTCCGATCTATTGGTCGAATAAATCAAATGGGATTTCCAAACAGATACTTTTCCCATTTGTCTGGAAAATAAAAATTCCAGAATACCAATCATTTACAATTTTTCCATTACTCTCAACCGGTCATTCTCCTGATCACAAAAAAACACATTGTATTATTACCCCATTTATTTGGCACAAGAAAGACACTTGCTCTTCTTCGTCGATCTTATTTCCTTTTTATTGGTCTAATAAAACTGTAAATAGTCGCAAACAAGTTTTCTTTCCATTTTTTTGGACGAACACAACTGAAACTTATCAAAAAAAGGTGGTGTTTCCATTCTACTATCATCTGGAATCTAAACAAAATAACTATCAGGTGACTGGGATTTCTCCCCTTTTCTGGAAAATAAAAAATGAAGAAAAAACAAAACTGAGTTTATTTCCTCTGGTGAATTATTCTTCTAACTCAAAAACACATACTACAAAGTTCAACATTCTATATTTCTTATATAGGCATTCTAAAAATGATACATTGTCTGACACGGACGTAATTTGGCCCATCATAGCTCACGAAAAAAGCGAAAACTACCGTTACTTCCGGATTTCTCCAATTGTATGGTACAAGAAAAGTCCAACTGACAGTTATTTTTCCATCCAACCCTTCTACTACTATGGGAAAAATTCAACAGTTACAACTCATCGTATTTTAGGAGAATTATACAAACACAAAACCTATACTAGCGGAAAGAATTCAAATAGTATTTTGTGGAAGTTCGTCACGCTCGACTCCTATGCTAACAAAGATTATGAATTCCGGTTTTTATATCAATTACTGGTCTTTGGTAAGGTGGATGGTACAGTAGAAAAAGGGATCTTTCCATTCTTTCATTCTGTAAAACAAGAAAATGGAAATAAATCCTTCGGAATGATTTTTAATTTCTATCATTCCTTCCGACAAAAAATCCCGAATACAAATGAATATTATCAAGAAATTAAAATCTTCTGGTTTTTGAGAATTGCCTCCAATTATGACGCACTGCGAGCGAAAGGTTTGGCTATTGATAAAAAGATGAGATTGAATAAATAAAAAATAAGTCGCGGGAATAAATACTCTTTCATCATCAAAAAACATCAATTCAACCGTCTGATTTCTAAAAAATTATCAACAATTTATTTCAAACATTATTAGATTTTAAAACACATCTTATTCACTTCAATCACCCAAAAACATTGAGATAATATCACTACACACCCCTTCTATTTGTTAAATATTTAGTTGTGTTAATATAAAACAGTTATATTTTTTACATTAACTTAACCTACTTTCAAACGAATCTCCGTATCTTTATAGCATCGTTTAAATGACATCCTACAGGAATATTGCCAAGCACAATACGATTCCGAAACCATTTGAACGACGTTGGATTTCATAAATGTTATTTTATGAAAGCAATAGGTTTAGGATTTTCAGGTTTATTACTGTTACTAGTTAATATTTTTCCATCTTTTTCGCAAACACTAATTATCAACGAAGTCTCCAACGGACCAGCGGGTAATCAGGAGTATGTTGAGTTTGTTGTTGTCAGTGACACAGTGATTTACGATTGTGGAAGTCCGGCACCACCATGTCTGGATATTCGAGGCTGGATTTTTGATGACAACAGTGGGTATCATGGTGGTAGTGGTATTGCTGCTGGTGCAGTTCGCTTTTCACAAGATCCATTATGGTCATGTATTCCTTTGGGAACGATCATACTCATATACAATGATGCAGATCCAAATCCTGCCATTCCTACTAATGATTTATCGGTTACAGATGGTAATTGTACCATTATAGCACCATTAAACAGTACACTTTTCGAAACAAATACAACAACCCCTGGAGCTGTTGCTTGTTCATATCCAGCAACTGGTTGGACCGCAACTGGCAATTGGAGTAAAACTTTACTGGCAAACGTCGGTGATTGTGCCCGAATTGTCAATTTATCAGGATGTGAAGTTTTTTCGGTTTGTTACGGTAGCGATAACTTAAATAATTTAATTTTTTTCAATACTGCAGGCGGTCAAACCGTTTGGTCATTTAATGGTATAGATCCTACTATTCAAGGGAATTGGTCAAGTGGAAGTGCTGCTACAACACCTGGAGATCAAACTCCCGGAGCACCTAATAACGCTGCAAATGCTGCATACATTGCTCAATTCAATAACGGATGTTTACCCATAACACCGATCAATGTTACCGCAACTTCTGTAAATGCCGGTTGTACCTGCAGTGGAACAGCGACAGCGACGGCTACCGGTTCAATTGGAGGATATACCTACGAATGGTTGGATGCAAACTTTAATCCAATCGGACAGACAACAGACACCGCCACAGGATTATGTGCTGGGACATACCATGTGATCGCTACCTCACACATTCATTGCAGCGATACAGCTACAGTGACTTTAACTTCTTCCAGTACATTTACTGTAGATGTAACCAGCGATACAATCTGTCAAAATGATTCTGCAACGATAACTGCTACTCCTTCTGCAGCTGGAGGCACATATAGTTGGGCTCCTGGAGGGCAAACAAGCTCTTCTATTATTGTTTCACCAACCACAACCACAACTTATACAGTAACCTACAACTTAGCGGGATGTATAGGTACTGGAAGCGGTACGGTAAACGTTAATCAAATTCCAAATGTATCAGCAGGAAATGATGTAAATCCCTGTGAAAATCAGTCCATCACATTAAATGCTACCGGTGCAGCGAGTTATTCCTGGGATAAAAATGTTGTAAATGGAGTTCCATTTATACCACCAGTCGGTTCAACAACATACACAGTTATAGGAACTTCAGTAGCTGGTTGTCAGGATTCAGACCAAGTCGTCGTTGCAGTAAACCCATTACTAATTCCAAATTTCGCTCCTAATATTACACATGGTTGTGCTCCATTAACTGTTAATTTTACTAATTCAACTGTCAATGCCTCGAACTGTGTATGGACCATCAGCAATGGAACTACGATTAATAACTGTGGTCCAATTGTTAGTACCACATTCAACCAACCAGGTTGTTACGATGTAACCCTTACAGTATCTGACGCCAATGGATGCACAAATTCATTAACTGTTCCTAACCTCATCTGTGTAGATAATGCTCCTATTGCCAATTTCACAGTATCGGCACCAATTATTACTTCCTTAAATCCAACAGAACATTTTACTAATACCTCGAGTAATGCCAACAATTATGTATGGAATTTCGGGGATGATCCTTCCACTTCAACAGAAGTAAATCCTACACATGAATTTCTATCTAGCGAGCCTAGTAGTTATATTATTACATTGATTGCCTATTCAGCTAACGGATGCTCGGATACCATTTTTAAAACGATAGAGCTACAAGAAGACTTGATTTTCTATGTACCCAATGCTTTCACACCTGATGACGAAGATAATGTTAATCCAACGTTTAAACCTGTATTCACTTCCGGATTCAATCCTTATAATTATTGTCTGTTAGTCTTTGATCGATGGGGGGAAATAGTCTTCGAATCTCACAACAGCGATATCGGTTGGGATGGAAGTTATGGTAAAACGAAAAGAGTTCAAGATGGTGTCTACACGTGGAAGATTGACTTCACACGAGACTCTAATGACCAACGAATTCTGGTTGTCGGACATGTAAATTTATTGAGATAATTTACCCTTGAATTATTCTCTTACGATGTTCAACACCCCACTCATACATTGCAAACAGCACAGTATCCAGTGATTTACCGTAGGGTGTAATTTCATACTCAATAGTGGCAGGAATGGTATCAAGCACTACTCTTTTAATCACTTTATTCATTTCCAAATCTCTCAATTCTTTGGAAAGCATTCGAGGTGTTATTTTGGGTATCATACGCTCCATTTCTTTGAAACGCTTTTTACCTCCCATCAAAGTTCCTAGAATCGGGAGTTTCCATTTCCCACTAAAAAAATCCAAAGTATCTCTTATTGCTAAAGTAAATTCGAGTTTACGCTCTGGTGTATGCACATCATTTACAACTTCTTCCATGACTTTTTCCATAACAACTTATTTACTATACCAAAGTATAGCAGTATACTTTAATATACCACTTCTTTTTATATAGCGAATATATGTACTTTTGATCAAAGGAAAAAATTAAATTTAAAATTTACTAAATGAAACTTCTTGATACATTGAACTGGCGATATGCCACCAAAAAAATGAATGGTACTGAAATATCAAAAGAAAAAGTGGAAAACATTCTTGAAGCCATCCGTTTATCGGCATCTTCTTTTGGATTACAACCTTATAAGATTATCGTTGTGAAAAACAAAGAAATCAGAAAAGAACTTCAAGTTGCAGCATTCAATCAAACTCAGATAACAGATGCTTCGCACCTATTGGTTTTTGCTGCTTATACTGGCATAACAGAACAACACGCTGAAGATTTTGTTCAATTACATGCTCGTGTTAAAAACGTATCTGCAGACAGCTTAAGTAGTCTCAAAAACATGCTTATCGACAGAATTGTTCCAAGAGGTGACGAGGCTAATTTTAATTGGGCAGCTCGCCAAGCATACATTGCACTGGGTACTGGATTAATAGCTGCAGCGGCTGAAGAAGTAGATGCAACGCCAATGGAAGGTTTTGTTCCTGATGAATTCGATCGAATTTTAGGTTTGAAAGAAAAAGGTTTGAAGAGTGTTGTGCTTTTAGCACTCGGATACCGTGATGCAGCGAACGACTATTTAGTGAATGTTCCGAAGGTTAGACAAGATTCAAAAGATCTGTTTATATTTGTTGATTAATCTATTTAATTTTTAGTTGGTATGAAAGGAGATAAAATTATTTATTGGATCACAACAGTCTTAGCGGTTGCAATGGGACTACTTTCAGGAATCATGTACTTTGCAATGCCAGAAGTTGCTAAAACTGCATTTCAGCATTTAGGTTTTCCTGATTTTTTCAGATATGAATTGGGAATAGCTAAAATCATAGGTGCACTGGTGATTGTACTTCCTATGTTTAAGGGAAGAATCAAAGAATGGGCTTACGCTGGATTAGGAATTGTTTACTTTTCTGCATTTCTTGCACATGCAGCTGCTGATGGAGCTTCAACTGGTATAGTACCATTAGTACTGCTTGCATTTTTGATTGTTTCAAACATCTATTACCACAAATTACAAAAAGGAAAATAACTCGGTATTTAAGGTAAAACAATAGTAACCCGGATTCGATTAAAATATTGAATTCGGGTTTCTTTTTATCCTTCAATACTCAACAGATCACAAAACCAAAAACCTCTTGTCTTAATTTCAGACTCTATTCCACCACAGGAATCATCGGTTTTAATTTCCAAAGGTTTATAGATTTTTTCACCGATATGAATATCAATTTTCTTTTGGAAGATGGGACCAGCATAACAATAGGTGTGATATTCACCATTTTCACCACAAGGATCAACACTTGCTGGTAAATCCATAATGAAATTCTCATCAATTTCTTTACCAACCCAACTTTCATCCAAATGTGCATCATTAATACAGCAGGTTACTGTTTTAAATCCCTGACGAATAAAATCATGAATCAACTCAGTTGTATCTCTTTTCCATAAAGGAAATACAGCCTTCATACCAACTTTTGCTAAATTATTTTCACGATAAACTCTCAAATCTTCCAGAAAAATATCACCAAAAATGACATACTCAATTCCTTCCGACTTTGCTTGCAACAACATCGCTTCCATTTGACGCTCATACCCTTCATTAGTCGCTTCGTAAATCCAGACTTTCAACTGTGGAATTCCGATTGAATTCGATTGAGCATCCAATAATTCTTCGCGGACTCCGTGCATAGAAATTCGCTTGAATTCAGCATTCATTGTCGTCAATAAATAAACAACCTCGTATTTATTTTCAAGTAAAACCTGATGAAGACAAAAAGACGAATCCTTTCCTCCGCTCCACGCGAAAATTGCTTTTGGTCGTTCTGTTTGCATTTAAATTCTCGTTTATTTAACCACAAAGAACGCAAAGTTTTCACAAAGAACACTATGAAATATTGAAAAATAGAATCCGGTAAGTTGTGTAATATATTTCCGGAAACATCACATTTCGAGCGCCAAATATTTTGCGGTATAAGAAATGTCTTTTGATTTTTTTATAATCGCTTCAGGTGTTCCTTCACAAATGATTTTACCGCCTCCTTTACCACCTTCCGGACCGATATCAATAACATAATCGGCTACTTTTACGATGTCTAAATTATGTTCTATCACCAAAACCGTATTTCCTTCATCCACCAATCGCTGTAAAACCAGCAATAACAAACGAATGTCCTCAAAGTGTAAGCCTGTTGAAGGTTCATCCATGATGTAAACCGTATTTCCTGTACTTCGTTTAGCTAATTCAGTAGATAGTTTGATCCGCTGAGCCTCACCTCCCGACAAAGTTGTTGAGGGTTGTCCTAGCTTGACATACCCCAATCCCACTGAAACCAAAGTTTCAAGCGGACGATGAATTTTCGGAATCTTATCAAAGAAAACTGCAGCATCTGCGATAGTCATATCCAATACATCACTGATCGATTTCCCTTTGTAACGTACTTCAAGTGTTTCCCGATTGTATCTTTTTCCATTACACGTTTCACACTCAACATAAACATCTGGAAGAAAATTCATTTCAATTACTTTCAGACCACCACCTCCACATGTCTCACATCTTCCACCGTTTACATTAAAAGAAAAACGACCTGGTTTATATCCACGAATCTGCGCCTCAGGCAAGGAAGCAAAAAGTGATCGGATTTCTGTGAACATATTCGTATACGTCGCTGGATTAGAACGTGGTGTTCTTCCAATCGGACTTTGATCAATTTCAATGACTTTATCCAAATGCTCTAACCCTTTAATACTTTTGTAAGGTAAAGGTTTCTTCACTCCGTTATAGATGTGTTCCAGTAAAATAGGATAAAGTGTGTGATTAATCAACGATGACTTACCACTACCAGAAACTCCTGTTACACAGCACAATGTACCCAATGGAATTTTAAGATTTACATTTTTTAAATTATGCCCGGTCGCACCGATCAATTCTAAAAATTTACCATTCCCTTTTCTTCGTGACTTGGGAATTTCAATTTTCATTTCTCCACGAAGGTATTTTGTTGTCAAAGAATCATGACTGTTCAATTCGGAAATAATGCCAGCGTTCATAATTCTCCCGCCGTGTATCCCTGCTCCAGGACCGATGTCAACCACAAAATCTGCAGCTTCAATCATTTCTTTATCGTGTTCAACCACGATCACAGAATTTCCGGTATCCCTGAGCTTTTTTAAGGACGAAATCAACCTCGTATTATCGCGTTGATGCAAACCAATACTAGGCTCGTCCAATACATATAAAACGTTCATCAACTCTGAACCAATTTGAGTCGCCAGACGAATTCGTTGAGCCTCTCCACCCGAAAGTGTTTTTGCTGAACGGTGCAATGTCAAGTATTCCAATCCGACTCCTAAAATAAAATTCAAACGAGTATTGATCTCCTTTAGAATTTCAGTGCCAATTACCTGTTGAGAATTCGATAATTTAGGCTCCATTTGAGTGAACCATTCCTTGAGTTCATTCAAATCCATTTGAGCTAAATCACCAATATGATGATTATCAATCTTGAAGAAATGAGCTTCTTTTCGTAAACGGGTTCCTTCACAGGTTTTACAGATCACCTTGTTCATGAAACTTTGAGCCCATCTCTGAATCCCAGCTGTACTTTCTTCCGAATGTCTTGAAATAAAAGGAATGATCCCTTCAAAACGAATCGATTCTTTCTTTCCTGAAATTTCCAAATCATCATTTCCGTACAAAAGAACATTCATCACTTCCGTTGGAATTTCCTCCAAAGGAGTTGTGATTGAATACCCTTCCTGCACAAGGAAACTATCCAGTTTATCGTAAATCCAACCACCTTTGAACTCGCCAAGCGGAGCAAAACCGCCTTTTTTAATCGACAATTTTGGATTGGGGATAATTTTTTCAATGTTTCCTTCCGACACTTCACCCAACCCACTACAAACAGGACAAGCGCCATACGGAGAATTGAAAGAAAATAAACTAGGCTCAGGTTCAGGATAACTTATTCCTGAAGTCGGGCACATCAACGTTCGACTGAAATGCCTCACTTCATTGGTCTCAAATTCCTGAATCATCATTGATTTATTGCCATGCTTCATCGCTATGATCACAGCATCGTAAATTCTTTTACGGTCATTTTTCGATACTAGCAAACGATCGATCACAATTTCTATATCGTGAATCTTGTAGCGATCCAACTTCATTCCCGATTCGATGTCTTTCAGTTCTCCATTCACCCTTACTTTGGTGAATCCCATCTTCAAAATTTGCTCAAAAAGTTCGCGGTAATGTCCTTTACGACCTTTTATTTTTGGTGCTAGTAAGATGATTTTTTTACCATCAAAATGTTCAATAATCAGATCAACAATTTGATCGTCGGAATATTTCACCATTTGTTCACCTGAAACATACGAATAAGCCGTACCTATTCTGGCAAATAACAAACGTAAAAAATCATAGACTTCAGTAATTGTACCGACTGTTGATCTGGGACTACGGGAAACCGTTTTTTGTTCAATTGAAATTACAGGACTAAGCCCATCGATCTTGTCCACATCGGGTCTTTCCAAACCACCTAAAAACTGACGTGCATAAGACGAAAATGTTTCAATATATCTTCGCTGTCCTTCCGCAAAAATGGTATCAAAAGCCAAAGAAGATTTTCCGCTTCCACTCAATCCGGTAAATACCACCAATTTATTCCGAGGAATTTTAAGGTCAATATCTTTCAAATTATGCTCACGTGCACCAAAAACTTCAATTGCTCCATTTTCAAACAAATCTTCCGTTTTTGCCATGATCAATATTTACGATAGGGTTTTAAATTTTCTGATGCTGAAGGTAGTAATATTTCGTAGGTCTTTTTTTTAATTGTCAATTTATTTCCTTTAATCCATGGATTTAATTTTGTGACAATTTTGAAATTATATCCTTTTGAAAGAGCCCATTTCGCAAGATTGGGAATCGACTTTGTTATTTTCATTTTTTTAGTAAGAAAAGGCTCATAAATTTCCATATTTTCCACATCATATCCATAAGCCCTCGGATGCTCAAAAATGATTTTGACTGCAAGAATACGATAAGCATAACGCGCTGTTTCACTATTCATATCGGTATCAAAATAATGATCCGTTCCCTGCCACTTCATATCTTGTCGAACACCACCTATACCCCGATTGTAGGAAGCTGCTGTCAATAACCAATCCCTTAATTCTCCATGCGCATTACGTATATATTCACATGCCGCACGTGTACTTTTTTCAATGTGCAAACGTTCATCAACCTCATTGCTCATTTCTAGATGAAACTCCTTTGCAGTAAAAGGCATAAATTGCCAAAATCCTTGTGCTCCAACAGGACTCACTGCCTGAGCCAATCCACTTTCAATCACAGCCAAATACTTAAAATCATCCGGAACATTTTCACTTTTTAGAATCCGTTCTATTTCAGGAAAATATCGCCCTGCTCTTTTGAAAGATAATGCTGTTGAACTTTGAAAGTAGGCATTTACTAAAATTTCCCGATCCAATCGTTCTCTGATATCTTCATCCTGCAGATTGATCTTTTGACCACAAAAATACATGTGATCAGGTAAAGGTGGTAACGCAAAAACAGTCGGCGATTTAAACTCTGCAATCTGCTTTTTCTTTGGTTTTGAAGGTATTTGAGTACAAGAAAGAAATAGAAAAAAACAAAAAATAAAATTTCTGCCAATTATCCATCTATTTATTGAAAACGACATCATCTGTCTCTACTTTGGTTTTTCTACTCTTACTTTCTTTTAGGAATTGGGTGCTTAATTGTATTTCTATATAGAAGTCCAAAAACACTCAAAAAATACAATGATGAAAATACAATTGGTATTATAATCCCGTTTCTTAAGAAAGTGATCATTACAAGAGCCAATACAGTTGATACGAATCCTATTCCAACGAATATATACCATACCGACTTGTCTTTATAACCGGCATAAACCAAATGATGAGTTGTATGATCCTTACCTCCTACCATTGGTGATTTCCCCTTCTTCAAACGATTGATTATTACTGTAAAAGTATCTGCAGCAGCGGGAGTAAACACAATCAAGGTGATGATAATTCCTATCCATGAAGAATGTTGTGTAATCGGCCCCAAATTCCACAAATTTTTGATCGCAAAAAAAGCTACAAAAAGACCAATAAATTGACTTCCGGCATCACCCATGAATAACTTTGAAGGATTAACATTGTATACGAGAAAGCCACTCACAGCACCAATCATTGATATTACTGTTATGGACCAAATATCGATTTCAAAATTGAATAATAACCAACCTGAGAACAAACATGTCAATAGTACAAAGAAAACAGTTGTACCTGTGATCCCATCCATGTTGTCCAACATATTGAGCGAATTCATAATACCAACAACCCAGATAATAGTCAGCAAAGCATCTAATGCAAAAATGTGAAATAGATTGAGAACCGTACCAGTATATACAAACACAAGTCCACAAATAATTTGAATTGCCAACTTAGCCAAAGGCTTTGTATTGTATGCATCATCTGCCAATCCCATAAGGAATGCAATTGAGCCAGCTAAAATTAGACCCACATATTGGTAGTCGTGGAAAATATTTTTTTCAAAGAAAATGATCGAATAAACGATCGAAACAAAAATAAATACAATAAAAAAACTGATCCCTCCTAATGAAGGCTTTGATTCATTACTCCAACGTACCACTACGTCATTATTATTACGAATACCCAACGATTTGGAAAAACGAAGTAAAATTTCATTGCAAATCATAGAAAGCACGAAACCTCCCAAACAGAAACCTAATAATTCAATTATTTTATGTAGCACGTTATTTCAATCAAATTCTGACGTAAAGGTAGCAAAATCTAGCCCTATTTGATCTTTTTCGGAAACGATTGGGTCGATAATAGGCCAATTAATTTTCAAAGTAGAATCATTCCATTTGATAGTTCTCTCAGAAACAGGAGAATAGTAATTTGTACATTTATACTGAAAAATCGTGTTTTCTTCTAAAGTCAAAAATCCATGCGCAAATCCTGGAGGAATCCAAAATTGTTTTTTGTTATCTGCGGACAATTCGATCATCTGATACTTGCCGTATGTAGATGAATTTTTTCGAATATCAACAGCAACATCTATTACACTACCTTGAACAACACTTACGAGTTTTCCTTGTGCAAAAGGTGGTACTTGGAAATGCAAACCTCTCAATACATTTTTTTTAGACGATGATTGATTATCTTGACAAAAAACAATAT
>CAIUKX010000455.1 GCA_903899795.1 uncultured Flavobacteriales bacterium | reverse complement strand
GATCTCTCGAGCATAAATATCTTACTCACAGGCTTGGTAAAGTCTATACCACGAAGCTATGTTAATTTGTAATCTGTAACCTTCCAAATTACAATTACCTCAACACATCAATAAATCCTGTGAATGTAACTCGTTTATCGTTGGTTTTAACTCCTGCAGAAACAAGCCAGGTATATGTTCCATCCTGAACTAATTCTCCGTGATAAGTTCCGTCCCAGCCTACATCCATATCATTACTTTCCCATACAATTTCCCCCCATCTGTTGAAGATTTTTAAATTAAACAAATAGAGATCTATTCCGATTGTATATACTCGCCAAGTTTGATTGAAATCATCACCATCCGGAGTAAATGCGTTTGGAGCATAAAGAATGACTTCTTCAAATACCACCAAACTATGAACAATTGAATCAATACAACCGTATTGATTGGTAACATAAAGTGTAATCGGATAAATCGTTGCTGAATCCAATGGAAACTGAACACTTACTTCATCCAGAGTTGAAGATGAAGGAGTTCCGTTTGGAATATTCCATAAGTAAGAAACCACATCATTCGAACTTTCATTGACTAACGTTGTTTTCGGATCAAACATCGAAACTTCACTCGGCATCATAGTGAAATTGGCATTCGGATAACTATATGCATGAATTAAATTTGTGTAAGTAGTAACATACTGGCATCCTGATGTAGAAGTAATCGTTACAGTGACAGTGTAGATTCCTGCTTGTGTATAGATATGATTAAAAGGTTGAAGTCCCAGATAATTTGCAATGGATCCATCTCCAAAATTAACCTGAACTGTTTGCACATTTGCAGAAGCAGTCGTATTTGTAAAATGTACTGTTAACGGATAACATCCTCCGGTCGTATCTGGAACAACCGAAGGTACTACTGGTGTTTCAAATTGAATGTTCATACACATGGAATCAGGCGTTGATCCACAAGCTTCAGAAAGAATAACACAGTATTGTGTTGGTGTAGCTGTTGGAGTAACACTAAAAGGATTTCCTTGCCCTATCACTACTCCGTTTTCAGTCCAGGAATAGATATAAACTCCATTCCCTCCCGTTCCCTGAGCAGTAAGGGGTACAGTAGAACCCGGACAAATTACCATATTCGGTGTAAGAGAAGTCAGTTGTAAAGCTGGTGGTTCAGTGATTGTAAAAGTTGTATCATCCAAACATCCTGTTCCTCCCTGAACTTGAACTGTATACGTTCCCGGAGCCAGTGAACTGAGTATCACAGGGGAATTTGAATTGACCGGAGTTCCACCATTTAAGGTGTATGACAATATGTTTGTACCTGTAATTATTACACTACCATTATTTGCCCCGTGACAATTCACATTGGTAACTTGAACATTGGTAATCTGTGTATTAATTTCCGTAACCACTACTTTAGCGGTATCAAAACAACCTCCATTGTTGACCACATAATGATAAGTCCCGGGATTCATGGTTACTGGATCATATGGCATCACAACCAATTGTAACGCTGGATTAATCCATACACCACCCGTCGCTGCCAATGGTCCTAGTAATGGAAATAAATCAACTGGTGCAGCAGTTGAACAAATGGACAATACACTATCAACACCAGCATTCGGGGAAACTGAAATTCCAATGTTGACATTATCTGTAAGCACACAAAGAGGGTGACCAATCGGATACACGGACAAGGTATAACTTTGAGGGACTGTCGCTGTAACCATTGGATCCAAAATTGTTGCATCTGAAACCTGAGTGGCCGGTGTCCAACTATACACAAAAGTCGGAGGACATGTTACTACAATTGAATTTGTCGTATTTCCGGATAAATTAGGTCCTTGAGATACCATTTGAGTTCCGTTTGGATCATTCAATATAAAGGATGGCTCACTGACATACGATCCAATTACATTAAATGCTAACGTGACATTGGCTCCATCAGGAATTGGGACAGAATACGTTTGAGTCAATCCCATAGCCAAGGTATAAGTCGATGGAACACCATTTATAGTAACCGTCAACGTATTTCCATTCCACCCGTCTCCAAATGCATCATTCAATATGAGTTCATAATTACAAGTTCCCGTTACACCCGAAACCTGACCATTTAATTGCATTTGGGCACCATTACAGATTGTAGTATCATTTCCTGCAAAAACAGTTGGATTAGGATTTACCTGAACATTTACAGATGTATCGTGTGAACAACCGAAATTGTCAATAACTGTATACACATAGTTGAACGCTCCAGCTGCAGTTGGAGTAATGGTAATCAAATCTCCGTCCGGAGAAATATTCGTAACATAACTCCCTCCCAAATGCCAGTAGGATGAATCAACACCTAAACCTATCTGAGGTTCAAATGTAGAAATTGGTGGATAAAAAGATGGATCTAAATTTAATGAAAAAGAGAACAGACATCCGTCATCCGCAGCCCAGTTATCCGTTACACTCATTGTCCAAACACCATTTGTCGGGCAACCTACCAAATTTGAAAACGGTTGAATCGGTGCATAATCTCCGGCAGGTAATGTCAATCCCCAACCTGCCTGAGCATTCACCCAATCCACCCAGGTTTGAGTAGCTGTTGGTGTAAAACAATACGTGTAGGGCTGACCAATTGTTGAAGGATCACTGCAATCAATATTATCAGCCGGGTTCGGAATTCCGATTTGAGTTCCACCTCCACCCTGCTGGTGAAGGATCATACTTTGACCATTGGGACAAATTACTTGAATAACCAAATCTCCCATAAATGAGTGTTCCAATCCTAAACAGATACTTTGAATTTGCGATGCATTTGTAATAACAGAACCTGATACAAATCCTGTTTGAAGCAAATCTACATTTTGAGCAATTCCTAATTCATTATCCGTTAAACACCCATCTGTTATACTTGCTGATGAAGGGAATCCATTCCAAAGAACTTCATAATCATTAGGGACAGCTGTAAACGTAACTGATTCTCCTATACACAATGTTGTATCCCCGGGGAATCCTGTAAAATCTGGTATTGTGGCCACCAAAACCTGCAAATCAATCAAATTATTATTCTTACAAACATTATCAGGATTATCATCGGTTACATACAATTGAACATGATATAAACCGGGTACATTAAAACTGTGGGTTACATTTGCTGTTGTGGCTGTTGTATTATCCATGAAATCCCACTTATAGCCTGAGATATTGAATCCCGGTTGTGCAAACGATCCATTATCTTGAAACGTCACAGGCTCACCCACACATACCCTGATACTATCGGATGTAATACCGTTTAGAATTTTTCCTGCTGCCACAGGATCAGCACATGGTGTATTGCAACTCGCACTCGCGGTAAACATTCCCGTACCAACCGTATTCGATATAAACTCAAAAGTGAGACAACCTGTAGGATTCAATGTAGTTGCCATAATAACTACTCCTTGTAAACTAGTACCTGAATATGTCCCAAGTGTATTAGCAGATGTACTGGTTCCATCGTATACGTTCATATAATCCACATTTGTTTGAGTAGGACTTGGATTATCGTCTTGTGTACTCAAACTAAACAGATTAAACGTGACAGAAACTATATCCCCAGGAGTATCACTACAAATTGTAATTACTGTATGTTCATTGTTAGAATATCCCGGACCTCCTTGTCCACCTGAGTCAATAATAAAACCATTACAAGTATTAAATGTTTGATTATTAATTACTGATGAAAATGATATATTTAGTTGGGAATACGTGATGCACGAAAATGCAATGAATAAAATAGACAAATAACACTTCATGTGAAAAAATTGTAGTAAAGTTTGTAAGCGTATATATTTTGTAAAATTATACATATTTGTTAAAAAATATAATTCACTAAGCAAAAAACACACAAATTGCGAATCTTTATTCAGTGACTCTTGGAATCCAAAATATGAAACAAAAAAAGGTTGAAGTGTTATTTCAATTGTATACTGACTATAAAGTAATTATTGTCGTAAATACAATCGTGATTTATTTTTGTTTAAAGTAGACCCGAGATTAGGCTATCCCCCTATATTCGTTGAATCATTAGCACCGCCTCCGGTATATGTACTGTCAATTGGGTTTCCTCCTCCAGAGTTACCACCGCCATTCCAGCCTGTAGAATCGATTGGATTTCCACCACCTGTACCTATATATGTGCTGTCAATTGGGTTACTACCACTATTACCACCACTGGTATTTGTAGTGTCTCCAGATCCTCCTCCAGTGTTTGTAGAATCACCTGTCCAGGTTGGAGTTCCACCAGTGCTTCCACCTCCATTTGGAGTAACAACATCAGGATTACACGATTGTAAAGAAGCTACTACCACAAGCACTCCTACATAGCCGAACAAAAACATTT
>CAIUKX010000454.1 GCA_903899795.1 uncultured Flavobacteriales bacterium | reverse complement strand
GGTAATTTAGATTATCAAAATATTTTCAATTCTACTTATAAAATATCTGATGTAATATTGTTTTCATCTTTTGAAAATGAAAATATAAAAGTTAAAAACACCAATATTTCAAAAGTAAAATTGGAAAAATTTGATGGTTTTGATGAATTAAATATTCCGTTTAATATGAATGTGAATATGAAGTTATTTTCCGAAGCACAAAATCATCATACATATTTTAATCGTAAACTTTATATAGATGAAAATGGAGATATTAAAAATGCACCCGAAAGTTCTGATATACATGGGAATATTTTCAATATTGATATTAAAAATGAAATTAAACGTATCATTGAATCATCTGAATTTCAAAAACATTGGTTTGTAAAGAAAGATCACACGGATATTTGTAAAGACTGTGAATTTCGTTATATGTGCGTTGATAATAGAATACCGAAACAAAGAGCAGAAAATGAGTGGTTTCATGAAAAAGAATGTTTTTACAATCCATACATAACAAAGTGGACACATGAAACAGGATTTTTGTCACTGACTAAATGTGGTATTGTATCTGATGAATTTGATTTTTCAATTAATAACAAAAAATTAGTTGAGATAAATAATACATTGTGGGGATTATAAAAATGAGAAAATTCCCATTCTATAAACAACCTGATACAATGGATTGTGCTCCAACCTGCTTACGTATGATCGCTAAACATTACGGCAGAACAATCTCTTTACAAAAATTACGTAAATTATCTGAAACTACTCGCAGTGGAACTTCTCTTCAAGGTATTTCAAACTCTGCTGAAACAATAGGTTTTAGAACTATTGGGGTTAAAATTAACTTTAAGCGATTAGAAAAAGATGCTCCTTTACCTTGTATTGTATTTTGGAATGAACATCATTTTGTTGTCGTGTACAAGATTTCAAAATCAAAGGTTTATATCTCAGATCCCGCACATGGATTATTAGTTTATTCAATTCAAGATTTTATTGCTAATTGGATTGGTATTCATGCAAACGAAAATACAGATGAAGGTATTGTTTTATTACTTGAGCCTTCGCCTAAACTTTTACAAAAGGAACATGATGATAAAGATAAAAAACAAGGTTTTGGCTTTCTTTTAAAATACTTAGCGGTTTATAAAAAATCGCTTTTTCAATTAGGGTTGGGTTTATTTTCAGCTAGTATTCTTCAATTAATTTTTCCTTTTTTAACTCAAAGTATCGTTGATATTGGTATTCAAAATAAAGACATTCATTTTCTATATCTTATCTTAATTGGTCAACTGTTTATTTTTCTTGGTAGAACAATTATTGAAATTACAAGAAGCTGGATATTACTTCACCTCTCCACACGTATAAATATCTCTTTAGTTTCAGATTTTCTAATCAAATTGATGAAGCTACCTATTGCTTTTTTTGATTCTAAAATGACAGGGGATATAATGCAACGAATAGGTGATCATAGCCGAATAGAACAACTTTTAACTAACCAGTCACTTAATATACTTTTTTCAATATTTAATTTTGTAGTATTTGGAATTATTCTAGGAATTTATAGTATCCCAATTTTTTCAATATTTCTTATAGGAACAGTACTTTATTTCTTTTGGATTAGTTTTTTCATGAAGAAAAGAAGTGATTTAGACCATAAACATTTTTCTCAGGTAAGTCAAGAACGTTCTAAAATAATGGAACTCATTCAGGGAATGCAAGAAATAAAATTGCATAATGCTGAGCGTAATAAACGTTGGAGTTGGGAAAATATACAAGTTCGTTTGTTTAAATTAAGAATCAAAAGTGTTCGCTTGGAGCAAGTACAAACGAATGGAGCAAATATTCTTAATGAATTAAAAAACATTT
>CAIUKX010000453.1 GCA_903899795.1 uncultured Flavobacteriales bacterium | reverse complement strand
CGTGTATTCAAAGGAATGCGTATGGCTGGACAAACAGGGAACGAAAGAGTAATGATTGAAAATCTTGAGATCCTAAAAGTACTAGCTGACAAAAATTTGATAGTTGTGAAAGGATCAATTCCTGGAGCGAAAGGTTCAACCGTAATAATTCAGAACTAATGGAAGTAACAGTATTTGACTCAAAAGGAAAAGCTACTTCTAAGAAAGTAACGCTTTCAGATGCAATTTTTGGTATTGAACCGAATGATCATGCGATCTATTTAGATGTTAAGCAACACTTGGCAAATCGTCGTCAAGGAACGCATAAAGCTAAAGAAAGAGCTGAAATTTCAGGATCAACTAGAAAAATTAAAAAACAAAAAGGAACAGGTGGTGCTCGTGCTGGAAGTGTTAAGTCCGGAACAAGAATCGGTGGAGGTCGTATTTTTGGACCACGTCCAAGAAACTATCATTTCAAATTGAACGTTAAATTAAAACGTTTGGCTAGAAAATCTGCATTTGCATACAAAATGAAATCAGAATCTATTTTGGTTTTGGAAGATTTGCAAATGACTACACCGAAGACACAGGAATTCAAAGCTTTGTTGGCAGGTTTGAAACTTGAAAACGAGAAAGTTTTGATGATATTAGGTTCACAAAATGACAATGTTTACTGGTCATCTCGTAACCTAGGAAGAATTAAAGTCGTAACTGCTGATTCAGTTAATACATTTGATGTATTGAATGCGAAAAAAGTGGTTTTGGCTGAAAGTTCAATTGAAGTTATCGAAAAGATATTAAACTAATTTTGTGATGAAAGTAATAATCAAAAAGCCAATCATATCAGAGAAAGCTACAGCAGCTGGTGAAAAATTTAATCGTTTCACATTCTCTGTTGATAAAAAGGCAAATAAGATTGAAATAAAAGAAGCTGTCGAAAGATTGTATTCAGTAAAAGTTACTGATGTACGTACAATGACCTATGGCGGTGGTAAATCCTCTGTAAAACATACAAACAGAGGTGTCGTTGAGCAACCTAACAACCCTTGGAAAAAGGCAGTTGTGACAGTAGCAGATGGAGAAACGATTGATTTGTTTACTAATTTTTAAGTAGTTCAAAAAAATGAGTCTTAAGAAATTCAAGCCTACTACTCCAGGGCAAAGACACAAGATCAACTCTGATTACAAAGAGATCACTACAAGAACTCCGGAAAAGAGTTTGGTAGTTGGTACAAGTAAGAATGGTGGTCGTAACAATGACGGTAGAATGACCATGCGTTATATTGGAGGTGGTCACAAACAAAAATACCGTATCATTGATTTTAAACGTGAGAAGGAAGAAATTCCTGCTACGGTGCAAACGATTGAGTACGATCCAAATCGTACAGCTCGTATTGCCTTATTATTCTATGCAGATGGAGAGAAACGCTACATTGTTGCACCAGACGGATTGAAAGTTGGTGACCAAGTTGTTTCAGGAAAAACTGCAGCTCCGAATGTTGGAAATACACTTTATTTAAGTGACATTCCACTAGGTACAGTAATTCATAATATTGAATTACATCCTGGTAAAGGTGGAGCAATCGCTCGTGGTGCTGGTACTTATGCACAACTGAACGCTCGTGATGGTAAATACGCAATTGTAAAATTACCTTCAGGTGAAACAAGAATGATCTTGATCACATGTAAAGCTACTATCGGATCTGTTTCAAACGGTGAACACAACTTGGTTGTTTCCGGAAAAGCAGGTAGATCAAGATGGTTGGGTCGTCGTCCGCGTGTACGTGGTGTTGTGATGAACCCAGTTGATCACCCGATGGGAGGAGGTGAAGGAAGAAGTTCTGGAGGTCACCCAAGATCGCGTAACAGTATTCCTTCTAAAGGATACAGAACTCGCGACAAGAAAAAATATTCAGATAAATTGATCATCGAAAGAAGAAAAAAATAAATAGGATATGAGTCGTTCGTTGAAAAAACCACCATTCGTGCATTATAAATTGATGATGCGAGTGGATAATGCAAAAGCATCAGATAGCAAAGCAGTGATCAAAACTTGGTCTCGTGCTTCTACAATAACTCCGGATTTCGTAGGATTGACATTCGCTGTTCACAATGGAAACAAATTCATTCCTGTTTTTGTTACAGAGAACATGGTAGGTCACAAGTTGGGAGAATTCTCTCCGACACGTAACTTCCGCGGTCACGGTGCGAATAAGAAAGATAAGAAAAGATAGAACTTTTTAAAAGCAAATATAATGGGTGCTAGAAAAAGATTGAGAGCAGAGAATATCAAACAGGAAAAGTCTACTTTGGCTTTTGCTCGTTTGAACGATTCTCCGATTGCTCCACGAAAAATGAGATTAGTTGCTGACCTTGTAAGAGGTGTTGAGGTAAATAAAGCCTTGAATATTTTACATCACAATGCAAAAAATGCTTCAGTGAGCTTAGAGAAGTTATTGCGTTCAGCAATTGCTAATTGGGAGCAAAAAAATGAAGGAAAGAGCATTGAAGAAGAAACTTTGGTTGTTAAATCAATTGAAGTGGGTGGAGGTGCAATGTTGAAGAGAATTCAACCAGCTCCACAAGGAAGAGCTCATAGAGTTAGAAAAAGATCAAATCATGTTACCATTGTTGTTGATGGTGCAATTAAGAGTTAGGATAAGATGGGACAAAAAGCAAATCCAATAGGAAACAGACTCGGGTTTATCCACGGATGGGAGTCTAACTGGTACGGAGGAAATGATTACAAAGAGAAAATCGTTGAAGATGATCAAATCCGTAGATATTTAAGTGCTCGTCTATCCAGAGCTAACATTGCAAAAATCATTATCGAACGTACGTTGAAACTTGTTACTGTAACAATCAATACTGCACGTCCGGGAGTGATCATCGGTAAAGGTGGACAAGAAGTTGATAAGTTAAAAGAAGAGTTAAAGAAAATTACGAAGAAAGATATCCAAATCAATATTTTCGAGGTGAAACGTCCTGAATTGGATGCTCGATTGGTTGCTGATGGAATCGCTCGTCAAATTGAAGCTCGTATTTCTTTTAGAAGAGCTATTAAAATGTCTATTGCGAGTACAATGCGAATGGGTGCTGAAGGAATCAAGTGTAAAATTTCCGGACGTGTTAATGGAGCAGAAATGGCTCGTACAGAGATGTACAAAGATGGACGTACTCCGTTACATACGTTCAGAGCTGACATCGATTATGCGCTTGCAGAAGCACATACAACTTATGGCCGTTTGGGTATCAAAGTGTGGATATGCAAAGGTGAAGTGTATGGAAAACGTGACCTTTCACCGAATGTTGGAATGTCGGCATCTACTCCTGGTGGTAAATCAGGTGGAGCACCAGCAGGACGTAAGCCAGCGGGAGGTAAAAGAAAGAAAAAATAATTTAGGACAGTAAAATTTTTAAAAGATGTTACAGCCAAAAAGAAGTAAATTTAGAAGAGTCCAAAAAGGACGTAACAGAGGTCTAGCTCATAGAGGTAGCACTGTAGCGTTCGGTTCTTTCGGACTTAAAACTTTGGAGCCAGCATGGATTACATCACGTCAGATAGAAGCATCTCGTATCGCCGTTACTCGATATATGAAGCGTGAAGGAAAAGTGTGGATCAGAATTTTCCCAGACAAGCCGGTTACCTCAAAACCAGCAGAAGTTCGTATGGGTAAAGGAAAGGGAGCTCCAAGTCACTGGGTAGCAGTTGTAAAACCAGGTCGTCTCATTTTTGAAGCGGATGGTGTTCCTTATGAAGTTGCAAAAGAAGCACTTCGTTTGGCAGCTCAAAAAATGCCGGTGAAATGCAAATTCGTTGTCCGCAACGATTATGTTATACCTGAAAAATAGTAATTAATAT
>CAIUKX010000452.1 GCA_903899795.1 uncultured Flavobacteriales bacterium | reverse complement strand
TTTTCGCTCAGCAATTTTTAATTCCAATCGATTAATCATTCCATATTCTGTGGTTCCATCTTCCTGCCAGCAAGTTTTTGTACCATTGTGACATGTAGGACCGACTGGTTCCACTTTGATCAGGAATGTATCTTGGTCACAATCTAGTTGAATAGATTTTACGTTCAGGTAATTTCCACTTTCTTCTCCTTTTTGCCAGATTCTGTTTTTTGTTCGGGAAAAAAAAGTAACCCGATTGGTTTCAACTGTCTGTTTGTAAGCTTCCTCATTCATGTAACCTAGCATTAGTACTTGTAAGGTTAATTCATCCTGAATCACACAAGGAATCAAACCCTTACCTTTTTCGAAATTTACTTTGTTTATCATTTTTAGTATCGTTCATTGTTAAATTCTCACGCTAATTCCTTTATCCCTCAAATATTTTTTCAATTGAGGGATTTCAATTTCCCGAAAGTGAAAAACACTGGCCGCCAGAGCTGCATCGATATTCCCTGACTCAAATACATCGAAAAAATGTTCTTTTTTTCCACAACCTCCTGATGCAATAATCGGAACTGAAACAATTTGACTTAATTTCTCCAAAGCTTCAATTGCAAATCCTTCTTTTGTCCCGTCGTGATCCATAGAAGTAAATAAGATTTCTCCTGCCCCAAGCTCTACCCCTTTTTTAACCCAATCGAACAAGTTAAGTTCCGTTTGAATTCTTCCGCCGCTTAAAAAGACGATCCATTCACTATCAATGAATTTTGCATCTACAGCCAGAACGACACACTGACTTCCGAATTTATCTGCCATTAGCCGAATTAATTCAGGATTCCGAACCGCTGCAGAATTGATACTCACTTTATCTGCTCCAGATTGTAACAGTACCAATGCTTCTTCAGCTGTGTTGATTCCTCCACCAACAGTAAAAGGTATATTGATTTCAGAAGCTATCTGACGAACCAAATCGACCATTGTTTTCCTTTTTTCCTGTGTGGCAGTAATATCCAGTAACACCAATTCATCTGCTCCTTCTTTTGAGTAGTATTTAGCTAATTCCACAGGATCTCCTGCGTCTCGAAGCCCTTCAAAATTAACTCCTTTAACAGTCCTCCCTTCTTTGATGTCCAAACAAGGTATTATTCTTTTTTTTAACATGGTTTTATTTTATTTTGATGACAAGTCGAGACCTGTCATTACAGATAATTCCTTCAAATCAATTTTATTTTCATAAATCGCTTTTCCAATCACTACTGCCGGAATTCCATTTTGCTTTAACTTTTGAACATCTTCAATACAAGAGACTCCTCCGCTTGCGATCAATTGTAAATCATTGAATTCTTTCATGAGTGAATTATACAATTTAAAAGCAGGGCCTTCCAGCATCCCATCTTTAGAAATATCTGTACAAAGTACATGACGAATCCCTTTTGAATAATAGTCTTTTAAAAATGTAAATAACGAAAGTTCACTCGTTTCCAACCAACCATTTGTAGCGATATTCAATCCTTTTACATCGGCTCCGAGAATGATTTTTTCCTGACCGTAAACATCTATCCAATTGTAAAGCAATTCAGGATTTTTTACTGCTACACTTCCGATCGTAACTTGCATTACTCCGGAATTCAATACTTTAGACATATCTTCATCCGATTTAATGCCTCCTCCAAAATCAACTTTCAAATTGGTTTGACTGCAAATTTTCTCTAATACCGGATAGTTTATCACTTTTCCTGATTTAGCTCCATCCAAATCAACAACATGCAGATAGCTAAAACCGGCATCTTCAAACATTTTGGCTACTTCCAGAGGATTTTCATTATAAGTCTTTTGTGTGGAATAGTCCCCTTTACTCAATCGGACACATTTTCCATCTATGAGATCTATTGCAGGTATTATCTTCATTTTTCAATTGTTTTTAAATTCAGGAAATCTCTTAAAATATCTTCCCCTGTTGTTCCACTTTTTTCAGGGTGAAACTGGCAGCCATAAAAGTTGTCTTTTTGCAATGATGTAGAAAAAACGCCACCATACTGCGCATTCGATGTAGAGTAAGGATTGACTTCAACAAAATAGCTGTGTACGAAATAAACTTCCGAAACATAATCTTTCATCATCCCTTTACAATCTATTAATTCATTCCATCCGATATGCGGAACTTTCGGTGAATCGACAAATTTTCGAACCTTAACATTCGGAAAAATCCCCAACCCGTTCATATTCCCTTCTTCTGTATATTCACACATCAATTGCATCCCCAAACAAATCCCCATTACTGGTTGTGTTAATGAAAGAATTACTTTATCTAATCCTGTTGATTTGAGTTGTTCCATCGCGAATTTTGCGTGACCAACCCCTGGTAATATTACCTTATCAGCTTTGCGAATTTCTGCAGGATCATTCGTGATAAAAGGATTACCTCCCAATCGATTAATTGCTGCAAAGACCGAAAACACATTTCCCGATCCATAATCTATTATTGCTGTTTTTTTCATTTTTATTTTTTTGAAATTTCCTTTCTGTACAGTACGGTCAAGTCGCGACTTGACTGTACCTGCGCGATGTGATCCTACAAAACTCCCTTCGTAGAAGGAAGAACTGCATTATTCCCATCTCTTTTCTTTGCCATTTTGATAGCTTTCGCAAAAGCCTTGAAGATCGATTCTATTTTGTGATGCTCATTTGTTCCTTCAGCTTTGATGTTCAAATTGCACTGCGCTCCATCCGTAAAGGATTTAAAAAAGTGAAAAAACATTTCTGTTGGCATCTTCCCTATCTGTTCACGCTTAAAGTCAGCTTCCCAAACCAACCAGTTTCTCCCGCCAAAATCAATAGCGACCTGAGCTAAGCAATCATCCATAGGTAAACAAAAACCATAACGTTCCAAACCGATCTTGTTTCCCAATGCTTTTTTAAACGTTTCACCCAAAGCAATTGCCGTATCTTCAATGGTGTGGTGTTCATCCACTTCTAAATCACCATCCACCTTTATATCCAGATTCATTTGGCCGTGTCTTCCCAATTGATCCAGCATGTGATCAAAAAATGGAATGCCTGTATCAATATTAGTTCTTCCGTTTCCGTCCAGATTTAAAGCGATATTGATCTTTGTTTCGTTGGTATTCCGAATTAACTCGACTGTCCGTTGACCTAATTTCAAAAAGGTATATATTTCTTCCCAAATACAAGACTGAAAAACAATTGTCTTTTTGAATAAGTCCTGATCTATCTCACTGCCATCTTGATCCATTTGATTATCAACTTTCATCAAAATTCCCTTTGCTCCCAGATTCTTGGCCAAGAGCATATCTGTCAAACGATCACCAATTACAAACGAATTTGCCAGATCATAATCTTCAGACAAATATTTTGTCAACATTCCAATATTTGGTTTTCTTGTCTCTGCATTCTCAGAAGGAAAAGTCCGATCGATACATTCTTCTGTAAATACAATTCCTTCAGAAGCCATAGTATTCATAAGTAAGTTATGAGGTCCCTCGAATGTTTCATGAGGAAAGGAATCGGTTCCTAATCCGTCTTGATTAGTGACCAAAACCAATTCGAAATCAAGTTCTTTGGCTATTTTACTTAATCCTGAAAAAACTCCTGGATAAAACTTTAATTTGTCATAACTATCGACTTGAAAATCAATTGGAGGCTCAATCAATAATACACCGTCCCTGTCTATAAAAAGTACTTTTTTCATCTAAATTTGATTTAATTCATTCATTCCTTTGAGTAAAAGATCATTCTCTTGTTTAGTTCCGACTGTGATGCGAATACAATTGTTACACAGCGGTTGAGTAGATCTATTTCTGGTTATTATTTTACTGTTAATTAGTTCTTTATATATCTTATTCGAATCTATCACTTTAATTAAAATAAAATTCGCTTCTGAAGGGAATATCTTTTCTACAGAGTTTAATTTCGAAAGTTCTACTTCCAATCTTTTCCGCTGAGACTTCAATTCTAAAATTTGATCTTTAACCAGCTGATCATCCTTCAATAATTTTAGCACTTCACTTTGAGTCAATTGACTAATATTATAAGGAGGTTTAATTTTATTCAGCCAAGTAATAATTTCAGAAGAAGCGAAGAGCATTCCTAAACGCAATGCAGCCATCCCATAAGCTTTTGATAAAGTTTGTAGGATTACTAAATTTGGATACTGTTCAATTTCAGAACTTAAACTTTCTGTGTCCGAAAAATCTATGTATGCTTCATCAACGATAATAAGGCCATTAAAGCTTTCAGCAAGGTTAATAATCTCCTTTTTCGTAAATACGTTTCCAGTTGGATTATTCGGAGAACAAATAAAAATCATTTTTGCCCCAATTGCTGCATCCAATATTCGTTCACTGTTCAATGTAAAGTCAGCATTCAATAATACATTTCGTACCTTAATCTGATTTATTTTTGCGGAAACCTGATACATGCCATACGATGGTGAAATAGCTACAATACTATCTTTCATTGGGACACCAAACAAACGGAGCAATAAATCAATGCATTCGTCAGAACCGTTTCCGAGAAAAATATTTTGCTCAGGGACAGTCTTTAATTCTGAAATCCTTGCTTTTAGTCCTTTTTGCAAAGGGTCGGGATAACGGTTAACACCATTATCAAACGGATTTTCATTTGCATCTAAAAACACACCTTCTTTTCCTTTGTACTCATCACGTGCTGATGAATACGGTTCCAAATCCAATAAATCTGGACGAATTAATTCTCTAATATTCATTATTTTAAAGTTTTTAAACGTACAGTAACCGCATTTTTGTGAGCAAACAATCCTTCGTGTTCTGCCATCGTCTCTACAATATTTCCAATGTTCAAAATTCCTTCTTCCGAAATTTCCTGAAAAGTGATTTTTTTGACAAAAGAATCAAGTGAGACACCTGAATATTGGCGCGCAAAACCATTTGTTGGCAACGTGTGATTGGTTCCTGATGCATAATCCCCTGCGCTTTCAGGTGTATAAGGACCTATAAAAACGGAACCAGCATTGACAATTAAAGGCAAAATCTCTTCATTAAATGAAGTATTGAGAATCAAATGCTCGGGAGCGTAAGAATTGATAATAAAAGCGATCTTTTCTTTCTCTATCAGTAAACTTACTGAATTCCGAAGTGCTTCCTTTGCAATTTCATTTCGAGGTAATTCACTCAACTGCATAGCAACTTCTTTTTCGATTTTCTGCTGTTTTTTCTCATCCGTACATATTAATATTACTTGACTATCAACTCCGTGTTCTGCTTGCGATAACAAATCCGCCGCGACAAAGATTTCGTTAGCCGTTTCATCACAAATCACCATGACTTCACTAGGTCCAGCCGGCATATCAATTGCTATATTTTTTCTTGAAGCATATTGTTTTGCTGCTGTTACATACTGATTGCCAGGACCAAACAACTTGTAAACAGATGGGATGGTTTCAGTACCGAGTGTCATAGCAGCGATAGCTTGAATACCACCTACTTTGAATATTTTTGAAATCCCCACTGTTTTTGCTGAGAACAAAATAGCAGGATTTATCTTTCCATCCTTATCGGGTGGAGTACACAAAACAACTTCTTTGCATTGAGCAATTTTAGCAGGAATTCCTAGCATCAAAACGGTTGAAAACAAAGGTGCTGTTCCTCCAGGAATGTACAATCCTACTTTTTCAATTCCCACAGACTTTCTCCAGCATCGAACCCCTTTCATCGTTTCAATTATTTTCATCTCTTCTTGCTGGGAAGTGTGAAAAAGTTCGATGTTACCAGAAGCCTGAACAATTGCATTTTTCAGTTCATCAGAAACTTGTTTTTCAGCTTCGATAATTTCTTCGTCTGATACTTGTATTGAATCTAATCTCACTTGATCAAACTTTAACGTGTAGTCCAATAAAGCCTGATCTCCTTTTTTTTGAACTTTCTCAAAGACTTCTACCACAACGGATTCCAAATCTTGCTGTTCGATTGTCTTCCGTTGAAGAATCTCCTTTAATTCGTCAAATGATGGTTTGAAATATTTTTTCATAACTCGATTAATTAACCATTTTTTCAATTGGAACTATTAGGATTCCCTCAGCTCCTGCTTTCTTCAACTCATCAATCGTATCCCAAAATTGATCATCACTTATAACCGAGTGAACAGAACTCCAACCAGAAGTGGCCAGCGGTAAAACTGTTGGACTTCTCATCCCGGGTAACAGAGCAATAATATCATTCAACCGTTCATTCGGAGCATTAAGTAAAATGTATTTTGAGTTTTTTGAAGCGAGTACTGCTTTAATACGAAAAACCAATTTATCCACCATTTCTTTTTTGTCTCCCTTCAAGTCCGGATTCATTACTAAAACTGCCTGAGATTTAATGATCACACTGAGTTCTTTTAAACCGTTCATAAACAATGTATTTCCGGAAGAAACGATATCACAAATCCCGTCAGCAAGTCCAATGTTGGGAGCGATCTCAACTGAACCTGAAATCGTGTGAATTTCAGCACTTACATTGTTGCTTCGTAAGTATTTTTGGAGTGTAACGGGATACGATGTTGCAATTTTTTTTCCTTCAAAATCCTGTACGGACTGTATTTCGGAAGACTTAGGTACAGCTAGACTTACACGGCATTTCGAAAAATTCAAGTCTAATAATTTGGTGATCTCTCCACCTTTTTCTTCCAGTAAATTTTCTCCAACGATTGCGATATCCACTACTCCATCCATTATGTACTGTGGAATATCACTGTTTCTGAGAAAAAGAACATCGATTGGAAAATTAGAAACTTGAGCTTTTAAAGCGCCGTTTCCGGCATCAACTTTTAATCCACATTCTCTTAATAATTGTAATGACTCATCAAATAGTCTCCCCGATTTTTGAACTGCGATTGTTAATCTTTTTGTTTGCATTTTATTTTTTGAAAAATGCTTGGAAGACACTACAAAAGGGCAATAAAAAACCCGCTTGATCTTCCAAGCGGGTTTAAAATTTTATTTATGTTGAGAGCATAATCATTTCATAACGCTTGGTGCGAATAATGAAAATGATGATGTAATTGTTGTTCTATTTTTGTTTTCATGGTGCAAATCTATGCTAAAGAATTTTATTAACCAAATCTTTTTTTAACTCGTAATGAAATTATATCAGAAACTGTTAAATTATTAAACGCAAATAATCAGCTCGTTTACAACTACTTAATATCGAAAGGAACGAAAAGACACATAGGACGAATCTTCAATCTTATCGTTTTAATAATTGTGCAAAGTCTTTGGCGAAATAAGTCAAAATTCCATCAGCACCAGCTCTTCGGATACTCAAGAGCATCTCAGACATTGTTGCTTCGTAATTCAACCAGCCATTCTGAGAAGCAGCATATACCATTGCGCATTCGCCACTGACGTTGTATGCAGTAATCGGAACATTGAAATTTTCCTTCAATAAGTGGATAATATCAAGATAACACAATGCCGGTTTAACCATTAAAAAATCAGCACCTTCATTGAAATCCAATTCCGCCTCAATCAATGCCTCCCTCTTATTAGCTGGATTCATTTGATACGTTTTTTTATCACCGGATTTTGGAGCAGAATTCAAAGCATCTCTGAAAGGTCCATAAAAGGCACTTGCATATTTTGCTGTATAAGACATGATACTTAAATCTGTATACCCCTTAGCATCCAGTTCTTCGCGTAAATACCCTACACGACCATCCATCATATCCGAAGGTCCGATAATATCAACACCAGCCTGAGCCTGTGCGATAGCCATTTTAGCCAGAATTGGTAATGTCTCATCATTGAGAATTCTACCATCTTGTACCAAACCGTCATGTCCATCTGAGGAATAAGGATCCATAGCTACATCACTCATGATAACGATTTCTGGGAAAGATTCTTTTAGCTTACGAATTGCATGCAGGTAGAAATTTTCTTCAGCATAACTATAAGTCGCTGTTTGATCTTTTAGTTCCTCGGAAACCGCTGGAAAAAGATCAAACGTTTTAACACCTAAGTTCATACATTGCTCAATTTCAGGGATAAGTAAATCCAAAGACCATCGGTAATTATTCGGGAGCGATTTGATCTCCGTTTTAATTCCTTTTCCATCTTCAAGGAAAATCGGATAAATCAAGTGCTCAGCACCTATCTTGGTTTCCTCTACCATGGCTCTGATTGCCATACTTTTTCTATTCCTTCTCGGGCGACTGTACATACTGTAAATTTTGAACAAAAGTAAATAATTTTGTCGTCAACACTACATATATGCTCGATGAAACACCTAAAATCAATAATTTTTAGTCAAAATAGTCCAACAGAAAAATTTATTATTAACTTAGCCTAGAAAAGAGAAAATTCTACTTACTTATGAAAATGAATCTAAAAACGATTGCAACTTATTTAATTGGGGGTCTCTTACTTGTCTCGTGCGGTGGACAGGGAGATGATCAAAACAAAATCGACAAAGATCTATTGGATCCTGCCAACTCATTGAATACTGATTTCAATGGGAAAATTTTCAGTATTCCATCCCCAATTCAAATGGCTCTTTTGTTGAAAGAAACAAGTGCTCCATACAATCAAGATTTATTAAGCGACACAAAAAATGTAGGAAAATATACAACTGAATTCAAACAAGCATTAAACCTGGGGATTTATGGCGCTGACTTAGGTTATGCGAGCATCAATGATCAGAACAGTGCTTCTTTAAATTGCCTATCTGTTGTTGAGACTTTGACCAATAAATTAGGTTTGGATGGTGTTTTTGATAAATCATTCATGACTCGTTTCGAAAAAAATAAAACAAATACAGATTCAGTATTAATGATTGTATCTGAAACATTCAGAAATGGAGATAATTATCTAAAAAACGAGAAAAGAAAATCTACTTCATCTTTGATTTTGACTGGTGGTTGGATTGAATCTTTACATTACGCTTGTGAGTTGAACAAAACAAGCAAAAATGATAATATCATAGAACGAATCGGCGAACAACAACAAACAATGAATACGATTGTTGAAATTCTTGAAGAGTATAACGAAAAAGGTCAAAATGATGAATTGATCAAAGAATTGAAAGATCTGAAACTTGATTTTGATAAAATCACTATTGAGTACGATTTTGTTCAGCCAAAAACAGATGAGAAAAAGAAGTTGACAATTCT
>CAIUKX010000451.1 GCA_903899795.1 uncultured Flavobacteriales bacterium | reverse complement strand
GTGATCGCTTCTACACATAAACCGCTTGAAGCAGCTGTAAAGGCAGAAATCATCAAATCGGTTGACTCGAAATATGAGAAGAAGGTCAACGCAATCAACAATAACAAAGATTTATCGGTAACAGAGAAATTGAATCAGTTGCAGGAAGTTGATTATGCGTTAATAACCGATGTCAACAAAGAAATCACAAAAACTGAAGAAGATTTGGTGAAAAAACCAACGGATGAGAAATTATTGAAAAAAGCAGATGATTTAGCTTCGTTGAAAATAGAATTGGACAAAGCGACAGCAGCCAGAGAATCTGTTTTAGCATCTTCCGGTTCAACCTTGGATGAGCGTGCAAAATCGGAATTGATTGAATCGGTCAGTCCTTCTTACGATAACAAAGTAGCTGAAATAAAAGGGAACGAGTACATGCTCGATACCGAAAAAAATCAACAGCTATTGCAGTTAGATAAAGCTTTGTTGGTTTCCATCGACGAAGAAATTGCATCTCAGCAAGCAGATTTAGAGAAAAATCCTTCCAACGCAATGGCGAAAAGAAAGATCGAGCAATTGAATAGCGTGAAAGCGGAATTACAAACGAAAGTGGGGCAACGTGAAAAAGAAGGTTCCTCTTCACCTGAAGCCAATCCCTTAGCAGCGAAAGCAGATTTGATTGAAACATTCAACCCGAATTACAACGAAAAAGTTGCTGTAGTAAATGATGATGCACATATTTCGCAAGTCGATAAATTGACACAATTACAGGCAATCGATAAAGAATTATTGACGACCATCGATAAAGAATTAGCAAAAGCAACCCGCGCAGCGAAAAGCAAACCGAAAGAAGAAGCATTGAAAACCAAAAAAGAAGAATTGGCGGCTTTGAAAATGATGGCGGAAAGTGTGATTGCAGATCGTTCTAAAGTATTGGAGGCAGAATTGGCAGCATCCGTTACAGCGCAGCAAAAAAATGATTTGGTAACGCAGGTAAAACCAAATCACGATGAAAAAATTCAGCAGATCACCACTTCCAATGCAGAACAAAGCGTAAAACTGGAAGAACAGATCAAAGAACAAAAAGAATTGATTACGAAGCTGGAAGGGGAGCAAAAAACAAATCAATCCGCTTTGAAAAAATCGCCTAGCAACGAAGAGTTGAAAACCAAAGCATTGGTGATTACAGCTACCAAAATGGATGCGGAAAACAAAGTAGATGATTTGACAGATCAGGCGGTTACCTTGAAAGCAATGTCAATCGATCAGCCTTTGTTGATGGGCAAAGTGGATCCGTCATTCGATAATGATGTGAAACAAATGGTTCAGTTGAATGCTCCGACTAAATCAGCTGATTTAGCTTCAAGAGAAGTGAGATTACAGGAAAATATCGAAGCAAGAATTGCAGAAAATGACCAGCAGTTAGCTTCCAAATTTGATTTGGGTCTCGCAGCTGAGAATAAGATCCTGAAACAAAAACTGAAAGAAAGCAAAGCAAGAGAAGCAAGCTACCGTGGTGGTGCAACTTCTCCTGAAGATGCTGCTACAGCAGCTAAGACGGCAACAGATCCGGCTACAAGTGCGGCAAATGAAGCAAAAGTTCAAGAATTGCGCAACGAATTGTTAGGAGATAAAGCGGCTGAGTTAGGAAAAAACTATACAACAGCAGAAGATAAAAAACGTCAGGAACAAGTATTGGCAGGATATTCGGATGCATTAAGCAAACGTTTGGAACAAGTAAATGCGCATTTGGTAGCTAATCCTTCGGATGCTGAATTAATACAACAAAAAAACCTGCTTCAATCGGAGATCGGAGCTACAGATTCGAAAATAAAAAGCATAGAGAAAGAGATCGAATCAATCGACATGGCTGCTGATAATACGTTGACAAGTCCTGAATTGAAAAAATTGACGGAACAAGAAGAAGGTATCAAAGCACAGCTGGCGAATCCAAGTTTGACACCTAAGCAAAAATCAGCATTGGAGAAAGAGTTGGTGAAAGTTCAAACAGCGAAAAAAGTTGAAGAAAACAAATTGATCACAGCGGATGTAGCAGCACGTCAAACCGACAACAAACAAAAAGCGGCACAGTTGAACCAATTTTCAGTGACATCAGAAATCGCGAAAAATACAACGGATTTAGCGACTTCCCAAAACGATCGATTGACACAGGAAGCAGCAACTTTGGTGACAAAATCAGAGAAAGTAAAAGATCCGAATGAGAAAAACGCATTGCTAACCGAGGCAAGAGAGAAACAAATCCAGGCAGATGAAGTCGTTCATAATGCTTTGCAGGAAAATGCAACAAGAGCTGCTATTGCCAATCAGGTAAATACATTGGATTCGAAAGAAGAAATGGAGCAAAAGAAACGGGCAAAAGAAACGGAGTTGGATGAAATCAATAAACAAATTTCAGATTTAGAAACGCAAATTGCCGCTACAAAACCGAAGAAAGCGGTTGAAATGGTGAAAACAAAAGATGCGCTGACAAACGAGAAAGCCTTGACTGAAAAAGAAATTCAGGATTTAGACCGATTGATTGCAGAGACAGAAGTAACGGAAGTACCGAAAACAATCAGTGAAAATGCGTTGGAACAAGTGGTTTCCTTCAACGATGAGAAACGCATTATAGCATCCAAAGAATATATGGAATACTCCATCAACGGAACAAAAGCGTTGAGATTGGAAAAAGAAATCGCGGATGATGAAGTGCTTCTGACAGAGAAACGTCAGGCTGCTAAAGACTTAATCGATAAGTCGCTGGATAAAAATGCGAAAGTTTCACCGGATGAGGTAAAACAAAGCGTTCAAAATGTGCAGGCAGTTGAACAAGAATTGGAACGTTTGAAAACAGAGTTGTCAGAGAAACAGCAAATTGCACGAAATTCTTTAGCTGCAAGTACCGATGCAGATGCTGCAAGAATGCAGAATTTATTGAAACGTGGAGTGGAACCACAATTCAACGAGGCATTGGCGAAAGTGGAAGAAACAAGAGTGCCGGCAGAAGGACTTACGTATGTAGACAAACCGGTGAGTACGTATTCAGAAACAAACCCGATTCCGGTAGATGTAAAAAATCCTACAGGATTGGTATACCGTATCCAGGTGGGGGCTTTCTCCAAACCGATTGCACAGAACATGTATAACTCGTTCAGTCCGGTTACTGGTGAGAAAACACCAACAGGTGTGACGCGTTACATGGCGGGTTACTTCAATAAGAGCGCTATTGCATCCACAGCACACGGACAAATTCGTTCGCTTGGATATTCCGATGCATTCATCGTGGCGTATTGTGATGGTGAAAGAATTCCATTGGCAGAAGCAAAACGTTTGGAAGAAAACGGACAATGTATTGCTACGGAGGGGCGTGAGTTCATTATTGCAATGAATAAACCAGTACCTGCACCGTTACCTTCTGACCTGTCATACAACCAGGCTCCGGGAGCAGCGAAAGCAACTCCGGCTGAAGCTCACTTGGGATTATTCTATACAGTACAAGTTGGGGTGTACAACAAACCGGCAACAGCAAAACAATTGCACAACATCGATCCATTGGTAACGAAACGTTTGCCAAACGGTCAGATCAGATATTCGACAGGAATGTATACTTCAGTGGCTGCTGCAACGCCGAAGAAAGCGGAGGCTCGTGGTAAAGGAGTGCGCGATGCGTTCATTACTGCTTATTTCAAAGGAGAACGCATTACCCTTTCACAGGCGAGTCACTTGTTGCGTTTACACGGTGCGGAAATCTTGGAGAAAGTAGATGAAAATACATTGGTATCATCAGGATCTTCGGAATCATCTACACCGGAAGTGAAAACTGAAGAGCCGAAAGAAACGGTGGAAGTGAAAGTTGAAACACCGAAAGAACCGGTGAAAACAGATGCTTCAGATACCGATTACAACAAAGCTCCAGGAGCAGTTACGGCAACAGCCGTTGAAACCAAAATGGGATTATTCTTTACTGTTCAGATTGGAGTATACAGTAAACCGGCAACGAAAAAACAGTTGAACTATGTTTCACCGTTGATCACTAAAAAATTACCGAACGGACAAATCCGTTATTCAACAGGAATGTTTAGTTCAGTTGAAGCAGCTGAACCGAAGCGTCAGGATGCCTTAGCGAAAGGTGTGAAACATGCTTACGTGACAGCGTATTACAAAGGCGAGCGTATTACAATCGCTGAGGCGAAAGAGTTGTTAAAAACACAAGGAGAAGGAATCCTTGAGAAATTAGATAAATAGAAAAAAATAATTTGGCTTGCGTTACAACTTATCGTAACTTTGCAGAAAAATAAGGGAAAATGGCACAAACTGAAACATTAACAGAGGAGTTATTACTGGAGGAGTTGGTAGATCAAAAAGATCTGATCGTTTTTAATGATGATGTCAACACATTTGATCATGTAATTAATTCATTGATTAAAGTATGCAAACACACTTCAGAGCAGGCAGAGCAATGTACATGGATCATTCATTACAATGGTAAGTGCCAGGTGAAAAGAGGAGAATTCTCCAAATTGGAACCAATGTGTGCATCTTTATTGGAGAAAGGTATTTCAGCGGAAATTCAATGATAAAAGGCCGAAAGGCGAATAATAGTATTGGGCAGCAGATAAAAAAAGCTGAAAGAATAGTTGGATAAAATAAAAAAGTCACTATCTTTGCACCCACAATAAGGCTTCGTAGCTCAACTGAATAGAGCACTACATTACGGCT
>CAIUKX010000450.1 GCA_903899795.1 uncultured Flavobacteriales bacterium | reverse complement strand
TAAATTAAAGAAAAAAGTTTAATAAACATATTTGAAATGTTTAAAATATAAAAAAACCACTGTTAATAAGCTTAAATATCTTGAAATTAAACCACTATTGAACAATTTTAAATGAAAAAACACTACTGTCATCCAGTGAAATGAGGACTAAAGTTTCCTTATCAGGTTTTTCCAAATAAAAGTTTAGTATATCTCCAGGTTCGTTTTCTTTTCGAAAATGCAAAGTCGAATATTGATTTTTTCCAATATAACCACCAGGACTGTTTAAATTTGGTGTTGCCTTATAAATATTTTGACTGTCTTTAAATCTCATAAACCAGTCGTATACTTCACTCACCGGACGATCGATTTTGGCTAAGTAATATTTGTTTTCGGTATCAACTAAAAGAAACCACGTTTTCGTTTCCATTAACACACCTTGATACAATGTGAAATTCGATTTTTTTATCACCACAGTTTCTTTTTCCTGAGAATGAGACAGAAAATACACAAAAAGGAAAAGTAAAAATACTGTAGTCTTATTAATCATCTTTGGTAATTATCAAGTTTAACGGATAAACAAATATACGTTCTCCATTTGTCTTATGAAAGCCTGTAATATTTGTACAGAAAATCATATCATTTTGACAGCAATTTCCAATATCTCGACAAATTGTATCAGGTAAATTTTTCCCGTAAATGATGCACTCTTTTTGTCCGTAGCGTACGGTAAATTGATCCACTATATAATCAGCCGAACAGCTAATACCACTTTCATCACACAACAGTGAATAATTGATCTCACCGTCGGTATATCCAGCAATATTTCCAAAAAATGCAGTAGGTTTTTCTTTTTTTATTCGGATATGTTCAGGTTGCCCAAAACAAAAAAATGGAAAAACCAGGCTAAGAACTAACAGTTTTTTCATTCAGTAGTTTTTGAATAAAATCAATATTTACATCTTTCTTTTCTACCAATTTCAATTTGATAACTCCACCATCTATCGTTTTTGAATCAAAGGCTAAGGCATAACCTAAACGACCTTGGTTATCGACCACAACAAGTGTGTTCGGGTGTTTTTCAAACCAACCGAATTCTGTCAGGCTATGAAGAGAAGATGCACCATAAGAAAACCGAACATCTTTTTTTTCATCAAACAAGTGTACAGCAACAACTTCAACAGGATTATTTTCCGAAAATGCGAATGCGACTTCTTGTTTAGCTGCCTCAGGATAATCAACTGGTTTATCACAGTTAAATACGCCAAATGATGTAGAGGTAAACCCTGCTGTAAAGCCTGCAACCGATCTCACAGCTTGTTGACTATCTTCAATTCTACTATCGACTACCATTGCTTGTTTTTGCTGTTCAGCAGCTTTTTGCTTGAAACTTTCAATCAATTGATCGTATTTTTCCTGATCATGTTTCTTTTTAACGGATAATTCTTTTTGTGACTGAACCAATTCCTCCTTTGTTTTTTGATAAAAGTCCATTTTATTGGCGAAAACGACTTCTGCACTTTCTTTCTCATTTCCTGTTAAAACTGGGCGAACCGCGATCTTAAACACATCTTTTTTCGCTTTGAAAGTAGCGTAGTACATTTCATTCTCTTTTGTCAGATCAACACTGCTCCACGTTTTCTTAGTAAACGTTCTGTCGTAAGCTTTATTCGCTACCACTTCAAATTCCATACCTTTGAATTTCTCCAATTCCGGGAACTCGTGCATATCGAACTCTAAATCAAAGCGCTGATTTTTATCAATAGGCAAGTTAAATTCCACACGATTTGGCTGAACCAATCCACTTAGTTTAGTTTCAACTTCAATCAAAGATTGAGTAGTCGCATTCAATTGATTTTCCGCTATAGAAACCACTTGT
>CAIUKX010000449.1 GCA_903899795.1 uncultured Flavobacteriales bacterium | reverse complement strand
GTGCAATATTATCCAAACCAAAAGCAGCTGTTGAAAGAATATAAGAATGAAGCGGAATTTCAGCTTGAAGAATTCCGCAAGTACCAATACGAACAATTTGAAGAGCAGATTTTTTGTCTTTTTCAGTTCGTGTCAATAAATCAATATTGACCAGCGCATCCAGCTCATTCATCACTATATCGATATTATCTGTGCCTATTCCAGTTGAAAGAACGGTAATGCGTTTTCCTTGATAGATTCCTGTTTGTGTACAAAACTCACGATGCTGAGAGACATGTTCGATCTTTTCAAAAAAGCCTGCAATGATCTCCACCCGATCCTGATCACCGACCAAAATGATTTTGTCTGAAATGTGTTCAGGAGAAAGTCCTAAATGATATACTTGATTTTGAGCATTTAATACAAGCTCTGATGCAGGAAACTGTGTCATGATTTTTGAATTAATTTTCCGAGATTATTGTTGTGTAATGCTTCCAAAAACTTTAACCAAAATATCTGAAACTCTTGCCATTGGGTCTTTTCTGATTTTATTTTCTTCTTGTTCCACCATATAAAACAATCCTGTAATCGCTTTTTGAGTTACATAATCATCCAAATTCGGATTGATCTTTTGTCCCCCCGTCAATGACATAGCAGCATTGTATTTAGTAATAATCGGATTCCAGTATTCTGTCAGTTGTACTGTTGCAATTGCTGCTGTTACTTTTGGTTTAAAAGCAGCTATCAATTGGTTAGTCGTTTGATCTTTCAAATATTTAGTCGCCGCTCCGTCACCTCCATTCAAAATCGCAAATCCATCCTGAACGGTCATGTTTGTAATGGAATTCATAAAGATTGTCAATGCTTCTTTTGACGCTTCTTCAGCTGCACGGTTCAAAGTTGTTTCAAATTTATCAACTTGTGCATCCATCCCCCATTCCAAGGCTTTTTCACGCACTTTCATCGCATCTTCAGGAAAAGGAATGCGGATGGCCGTATTTTTTAAGAAACCATCGGTAACAGAGGTTAAATTGACTGAATTTTTGATTCCTACATTTAATGCCTCACGAAGACCTGATATTACATCTGCATTTGTCAATTGTGGTTTGGCTGGAGTGGTTGGTGTTGTTGCAATAGTTGCTACCTCTTCCAAAACATCACAGGAACTTAGAAAAGAAAGTGTTGTTAAAATCGTGAGCGAGTAGAGTATTTTTTTCATGTTATTGAGTTTTTGTTTTGCTTTACCAAAAGTAATACCAAAGTAAAAATAATGGTTTAAAAATTAATAAATCTTAGGGAATCAATTCCATTTTTTAACTTGACTAAAATTCAATATCCAAGTTAAAGATGGTTTTAAAGGAATGAAGATTTGGATTTTTACGCGCCATGGCTGCGAATCGATCTTTTCCGGTAAGAAATTTGACCTCGGATTCTTTGTCTTCAGTCAGTGAAAAATCCAGCGTAATGTCATAATTTTTTAATTCCTGGCGTAGAAATCCTATCAAATCCTGCAAATGTGGCATCATGTAATCGATCTGTACCTGATTATCTACATCCATTGTGAAATGAACATCATCTTTGATTTTCGGATCGCGCTTGATCATGGCATGATAGAAGGTTTCCATACGTTTTGCTTTCACTTCAAAAGCGTACCGTCTCCATGCCATTTTCGCCTGATCGAGCGTAAATTTTTCTTTTGGTAAATCTTTCGCTAATGCAGGATCACGAGAAGCATCCGATTGCTGCATCGGTTCCATGACTTTTTTAATCGAAACATTGGCTGTATTTAATTGACCGGTTGGAACGGCTAAAATTTTTGCCTCCGGTTTTTCATACGTTGTAATAGATTGAACATGTGCTTTTGGAGCAACAATTTTAGCAATTTGGTCTTTTAGCTGTTGTTCGGGAAATGGAATGATGACTACTGGGTCAGTCAGTCGTTTTTTTTTTCGAACTCTTTTTGAATAGAGCACAACTGCATAAGAGCCATTTCGACTAGTAAGCGAGGATTTTTGGACGTTTTATAATCAACATCTGTTTTGCTTAAAACTCCTAATGCACGAAGCAGCTGATTTCCATCGATTTGTTTGGATTGATCAATGTAACGCTGTTCAATGGTCTCCCCTGCTTCTAACAATTTCGCGGTTCTGATATCCTTACACACCAATAAATTTCTGTAGTGGTCCGAAAGTCCAACAATGAAGTTATGCGGATCAAATCCTTTTTCAATAATATCGTTTAACAGCAGTAAACTGCTAGGAATATCTTCTTTTTGAGCACTTTCAACAATTCGGAAATAGTAATCGTAATCCAAAATATTGAGGTTATCAATCACGCTTTGGTAGGTGAGATTATTTCCTGCAAATGTTACGATTTGATCAAAAATAGATAAGGCATCACGCAATGCACCATCCGCTTTCTGAGCAATTAAATGCAAAGCTTCGGGGTCAGCTGTAATCTGTTCTTTCACAGAAATAGAAGCCAAATGATCTGCAATATCTACTACTTTGATTCGATTGAAATCAAAAATCTGACAACGTGAAAGAATCGTCGGAATAATTTTGTGTTTTTCCGTAGTTGCAAGGATGAAAATTGCATGTTTCGGCGGCTCTTCCAATGTTTTCAAAAATGCATTGAAAGCGGAAGTAGACAACATATGCACCTCATCGATGATATACACCTTATGAGTTCCCAACTGCGGAGCAATTCTTACCTGATCAATCAAGCTTCGAATATCATCCACCGAGTTATTGGAAGCACCATCCAATTCGTAAACATTTAGAGAAGCACCGGAATTAAACGACAAACAGGATTCACATTGATCACAAGCTTCAACAACTTCTGTTCGGTTAAAACAATTGATCGTTTTCGCTAAAATTCTGGCAGTAGTTGTTTTACCAACTCCCCTGGATCCGCAAAATAAAAATGCCTGTGCTAAATGATTGTTTTTGATTGCATTTTTCAACGTAGAAGTAATCGACTTTTGTCCCACAACCGTATCAAAGGTCTGGGGTCTATATTTCCGTGCTGAAACAATGAAATCACTCATAGTACAAAGTTAATTATTTTTTTGGATGTTGAATCTTTGATCTTGAATGTTTGATGAAAAAGTCTTGATTCATTATCAAAAATTGAAAATTAAACATTCAACATTAAATAATTGTATCTACATTTGTTCCTTATACGAATAAAAACACATCTGGTATTATGAATTTTATACTATCGAGCACAACTCTCTTACGGCATTTACAGAGTATTTCCGGAGTATTGGCAACAAGTAACACCCTTCCTATTTTAGATAATTTCTTATTTGAAATCAACGATGGGACTCTTACTGTGTCTGCTTCCGATTTGGAAACAACGATGAGAACCAGTCTGGATGTTGAAGCAAAAGAAGCTGGAAAAATTGCAATTCCTGCAAAATTGTTACTTGAAGTTTTGAAAAATCTACCAGATCAACCATGTACATTTACTGTTGACAGTGATAATTTTGGAATCGAAATTGCCTACGATAATGGGAAATCTAAAATGGTTGGATACAATGGTGAAGATTATCCACGTACTCCAAAAATTGAAAAAAACAACACCTTAAAAATTGCTGGTGAAATCATTTCAAAAGCGATCAATAAAACCATATTTGCAACAGGAAATGATGATTTACGTCCGGTTATGAGTGGAGTTTTTTGCCAGTTCACACCTGACGATATTACTTTCGTAGCTACGGATGCTCATAAATTGGTTCGTTACAGAAGAACAGATTCTCAAGCAACCGGAAGCTCTTCTTTTATTTTACCGAAAAAACCTTTGAACCTTTTGAAATCAAACCTTAGAGGTGATGAAGAAGTATTGGTTGAATACGACGAATCAAATGTTGTGTTTACCTTTAATGATATCGTATTGGTTTGCCGTTTGATTGACGGAAAATACCCGAACTACGAAGCAGTTATTCCAAAAGAAAATCCAAATGTATTGACAATTGACCGTGTTCAATTCTTGAGCTCCATCAAACGTGTTTCTATTTTTGCCAATAAAACTACACACCAGATTAAACTGAAATTGGCAGGATCAGAATTAGCATTGTCTGCAGAAGATTTGGATTTCTCCAATGAATCAAACGAACGTTTGACTTGTAATTATGATGGTGATGATATTGAAATCGGATTCAATTCACGTTTCCTGATGGAAATGCTGAACAACTTGGATACTCCGGAAGTTAAACTGGCAATGAGTGATCCAAGCAGAGCCGGATTATTAACTCCAGGAACAAAAGACAACGGACACGAAGATGTATTAATGCTAGTTATGCCTGTAATGCTGAATCGATAAGAAAATATATAATTCTCAAAAAACCGGTTAGGATTCTAATCGGTTTTTTTGTGCCTTTTTTTTCCTATTCAAACCGCCTATTAGTTAAACTGATAATTATGCAATAAACTAAATAATTATACAACAATTAACATAGCAGTTCAACTTAGTTTTGTTATAAACAATTATAAAACTAAGAAAATGAATAATTTAAAAATAATTTCGGTTTTTGTCATCTGTTTAAATTGGACAAATTTTAGTGCTGCAAATAGATATTGGATTGCTGCTAGTGGAGGAAATTGGGAAACCGCATCCAATTGGTCTTCGACTTCAGGTGGAGTTACTGACAATCTACTTCCAACACAATTTGATGATGTGTATATTGACTATAATTCCAATAACGGGATCATCACAACAAGTTCAATTATTACCATTTCATCACTTCAATTCACAAATAATTCTCTTGACATTACGCTTAAGATAATTTCAGATACTTTAACGATCAAAAATGATCTGACTCTGGCTACATTTTCTACGATTGAAACTATGATCGTGGATGGCGGAAATTTGGTCGTTCTTGGGAATTCATTCATTTACGGTGGAATTTTTACAGCTATATCTGGAACAGTAGCGGTAAAAGGAACTATCGGAATGACAATCGGGTTTGATGATAGTCCTGCAAAAGTTAATTGTAAAGGAGCAACAATCAATATTGGAAACAGTGCAGACGGGTCTTTAACTATGTTGCATGGAGCAGGTGTATTAACTATTTCTAGCGGGATAATTTCTATAAAAAATCATTTTGAGTCCACTGCAGGGGATTCACTAATACTATCAGGTGGTACAATAAATATTGGAACAGGAACTGCCATAACCGGATCAAGTTTAGCGACCATGTTTCAGTGCAACGGCACGAGCATTCTAACAGGAGGAATTGTTGATATAAAAAAGGTACCACTTAACGGTTTGGGTACTGCACTATCCGTTTTTAATTCAACAACTTTTGCAACTGGGGGATTAATCAAAATAACAGCAACGAATGCTTCTTATAAAATTTCACCAAAAAAAGCATTTAACCTTGAAATTGACAGTCCGGGTGTCACAGCTACTTTAATCAATTCAAGCAGTATTAATGGTAATGTCACTTTAACAAACGGTACACTTCAACTCAATGGCTTTATACTCACCATTGCAAATATATTAACTGTTAATAATGGTATTTTACAAGCAAGCTCAGGAACAATCAATGTAAATGGAAGCGGAATTGTTTTAGCCATAAATGGAGGTACTGCGAACTTCAATGGTGCTACAATCAACATTGGAAATGGTACCGATGAAGCATTGCGTTTATATACCGGATTCTTGAATATTTCAGGAGGAATAATCAATGTAAAAAACTATTTAATTGCCGATGTTGGATCCAACTTTACTGTTTACGGAGGCACAATAAATATTGGAACGGGAGGATCAGTAACAAACTTAAAAACATCTTCACTCGGGTAATTAGGGAGGTTAATTAAATATGATTAATTCCTCTTCAGTTAACTCAATTGTAGAGTGTTCTGAAGTAACGGATTCACTACCAATAAAGCTTGGACTCCATGGGTTTTGTCTATCGATTTCTTCATTTGTCATACCTTGTTCTTTTAATTCTTTAATGTAATTTTCATCAATAACAATTTTGTTATACTCAAATAATGCTTTTGTCATTTCTCGGTCTTCTTCTATTTGTTCTTGGGTATAAGCTTGTTTTCGATATTTTGAAATCCAAATCCATTTAACCGCAAACCAATTTGTGATGAAAGTAGATATTTCATCGTAACCTCTATACTTAATATTAATAATAAAT
>CAIUKX010000448.1 GCA_903899795.1 uncultured Flavobacteriales bacterium | reverse complement strand
TGGCCCTCCAGGAACAGGTAAAACATTGTTAGCAAAAGCGGTAGCCGGTGAAGCGCAAGTTCCTTTCTTCGCACTTTCTGGTTCAGATTTTGTGGAAATGTTTGTAGGTGTAGGAGCATCTCGTGTTCGTGATTTATTCAAACAAGCGAAAGAAAAAGCGCCTTCTATCATTTTTATTGATGAGATTGATGCGATTGGTCGTGCACGTGGTAAGAACAATAGTTTCGGCTCCAATGATGAACGCGAAAACACATTGAATCAGTTATTGACTGAAATGGATGGATTTGAAACCAACTCCGGAGTTATCATTTTAGCGGCAACGAATCGTTCGGATGTTTTGGACAGCGCGTTGATGCGTGCGGGACGTTTTGATCGTCAGATTTATGTCGATATGCCTGATATCAATGAGCGTAAAGAAATATTCCAAGTGCATTTGAAACCAATCAAACTGGACGAAAAAATAGACGTAGAGTTTCTAGCGAAACAAACACCAGGATTCTCTGGAGCAGATATCGCTAATCTTTGTAATGAAGCAGCTTTAATTGCAGCTCGTCACAAGAAAGATCACGTTGAAAAACAAGATTTCCTCGATGCAGTAGATCGAATCGTAGGAGGATTGGAAAAGAAAAACAAAATCATTTCGAAAGAGGAGAAAAAAGCAATTGCATTCCACGAGGCTGGTCATGCTACTATCTCCTGGATGCTGGAATATGCGAATCCATTGATCAAAGTAACAATTGTTCCTAGAGGTCAGTCACTTGGTGCAGCATGGTATCTTCCGGAAGAAAGAAGTATAACAACAACTGAGCAAATTTTGGATGATATGTGTTCAGCTCTAGGAGGCCGTGCAGCTGAAAAATTAATTTTCGGAAAAATCAGTACTGGAGCATTAAGCGACTTAGAGAAAGTAACTAAACAAGCTTATGCGATGGTGAGTATATATGGTCTCAACGATCGAGTTGGAAATATTTCTTACTATGACTCTCAAGGTAGAGATTCATTTACAAAACCTTATTCCGAAGATACAGCTAAAACGATCGATGAAGAAGTAAGTAAATTAATCGAATCACAATATCAAAGAGCCTTGACTATTTTGACTGAAAATCAAGATAAATTGACTCTTTTAGCAGAAAAACTATTGGAAGCTGAAGTGATATTCAAAGAAGATTTGGAAGAAATTTTCGGCAAAAGACAGTGGGGAGTTGAAGAAACTCCGTTGTTAGATGCTGAGATTATTGAGGAACACGAAACAGAAAAAAAGGCTGACGAAAAAGCTGAAGAAGCAAATTCTTCAATAGCTTCCGAAAAAGAAGGAAAATCAGACGAACCAAGTGTAACTCCACTTCACGATACACAAAATACAACTGAAACAAACGAAGAGCAAAACAATTGATTTCTTTCAAACAATAAATTTTAATTTTGAATTCCCGTTGATCAAATAGCTCAACGGGATTCTTTGTTTCATAAAATGGACACTGCAGAATGAGTAATATTCTTTTAAGAGGCTTAACAGGCACAATCTTCGTAGCACTTATCATTGGAGCACTTTGGTTTGGAATTGAAGCAACACTTGCTGTAATGAGTATATTTCTGATTCTTGGATTGTTTGAGTTTTTTAATCTATTTAAAAACAATTCAATCATTCAAATTTCAATACCATTATCGGTAAGCGGTATTTTACTTATCTATATACTATTGACGGGCAGCATTTTAGGATTGATCTCGTTTGGATATCTATTTTGCGTTTTACCTGTCTTCTTACTCCTCATATTAACCGAATTATGGCGCAAGAAAGAGCAACCATTGGTCAACATAGGAATTATTTCTTTTAGCATCTTTTACTTAGTCATACCATTTACACTGGTCATCTTTCTTAATTTAAAAAGTGATCATCAAGACCCTTTAGCGATAGCGATGTTCCTCTTAATTTGGACTAACGATACATTTGCATACTTGACAGGGCGTATTTTAGGGAAAACAAAATTATTTGAGCGGATTTCGCCTAAAAAAACGTGGGAAGGAACTATTGGAGGAATTTTCTTTACTATTTTAACCGGTTATTTTATAAGTCTCTATTCCACCAACTATCCTTTGGAATTTTGGATTGTTTCGGCTTTGATCATTGCACCTTGTGCCATTTTCGGAGATCTTTTGGAATCATTGTTTAAAAGAAGTCTCAACATAAAAGATTCAGGAACTATACTCCCAGGACATGGTGGTATCCTCGATCGATTTGATGCAACATTATTTGCTGCACCATTTTTTTATAGTTGGTTGATGATTTATGCCTATTTTTGAAAATTAAATTAACTATTTTATGAAGTTACACCGCGAAGGATATTTGATCATTTTTATTGCTTTGATCCTGCTTACAATTGTTCAAGTTGGAAACTATTTTTTACTCCAGTTTACCGGATGGAACTGGTTATATTACTTGTTGAGTCTGGGAGTAATAACGATGCTTTACCTTGTGGTACAATTCTTTAGAATTCCAAAAAGAAAATGTGTATTCGGCGAAAACGATATTATGTGTCCTGCTGATGGAAAGGTTGTTGTGATTGAAGAAGTAGATGAAACAGAATACTTTAATGATCGAAGAATTCAAATTTCGATCTTTATGTCTCCCCTCAATGTTCACGCGAATTACAATCCAATTTCAGGAATCGTTAAATATGTAAAATACCACAAAGGTCTATTCCTAGTGGCTTGGCATCCAAAAAGTAGTACTGATAATGAGCGCTCAACTGTCGTGACTCAACATGTCTCAGGAAAGGAAGTTCTCTTTCGTCAAATAGCTGGAGCAGTAGCCCGAAGAATTTGTTATTATATTCAACCTAACCAACAAGTTACGACTGGTGAAGAATATGGCTTTATCAAATTTGGTTCACGAATTGATTTGCTTTTACCTCTTGATTCTGTAATAAATGTTAAAATTGGTGATAAAGTTCAAGCAAAAATCACCAAAATTGGTGAATTGAAATAAAAATGTTTAAATTCGTTACATTACAAATAATTAAAAAGATTCACACTATGAAAAAAGTATTCGTTGCTCTTACTTTGATGATGTTCGTTGGTTCAGTTGCTACAACTTCTTACGCTGCTACAACAGGAACTAAAACTGAAATATCTAAAAAAGACGATAAAGAGAAAAAGAAAAAAGGTAAAAAAACAGCTACTGAAAAGAAAGCTTGTTGCACAAAAGAAGGTGGAGCTAAAAAATGTTGCGCTTCTGAAAAGAAATAATATTTTTCATCGCAAAGAAATGATCCGATTTGATTTTTCAAGTCGGATTTTTTTTTACTCTTTTCGTTCTACAACATTCCATTTTTCCAACACCTGCTGATTGACTTTATCGCCCGTTGCATTCCCTTCAACTGACCAAGACATAACAGCACATTCACATTTTGCATCTGAGTAAGAAAGTTTTTGCTGATAAATTTTTGTCAGAGCATCCCGCTCACAATTATCTTTTTCTAAGTCTAAAATATCTGAAACTTGATACCCGATCAAAATGAAAACTAAAAGCGGTAAATACAAACTTAATTTTTTGATCTGAATTTTTGATAAAATCAAATGTGTTGTAGATCCAAAAAGAAAGATCATTGCAAGTGTAACAGGAATCGCCGTATCATAACGAATCACTTCAGGTCGCCAAAGACGATATCCTCCCAATGGTAATAATAACAGGTATACAATACTGAACAAAACAATCCAAAAAAGAGTTTGTATCACTTTTTTAAAAGATTCAAAATCGAAAAAATAAAGAATAGAATAATTAATTACAAGGCTAAAATAAACCCATCTATATCCAATATTCTGAATAAAATAGTGATTACAACCTCCTACCATTTTTTGATACATGACACCTAAGGGAAGTGCTTCGTTACTACCGATGGAATTGTATGAGCCTATGTACAACGAATACAAGGAAAAAACTGAAATCGGAATCAGGTAAAACCAATAGAAAGATGGGATCTTGACAAAGACATCTTTTATCAACTTAAATCCCGAAAATTCAGAACTTCGAAGTCCTTTCATAAAAATCCAACTGAATAAAAGAAAGGAAACGATCAAAGCTACACCAGTGTTCAAAGGACCACTCAAACTGGTAACCAAAGCTAAAGGAATCCAACAAATTTTCACAACTATCGGAATTTTTGAGCTTGTAGGATTAATGAACTGTCTATAAAAAGGTAAAAAATACAGCAATATGAAAAGAAAAGTATAGCCGTAAAAAAAGACATAAGAGGAAGATTTGTCAATGATACCTATATCCATCTCATGGTAATTTGCCTGGAAAATCGGAGAAATCAATGCAGCGACCATAAGGACGTCAAATGTTATTTTTTTCTTACCAGTTATAAAAAAAGAAAGTAGCACTATCAATCCAATTTGTATCAACAACTTTAGTAGAGCGCAAGACAGATAAATACTTGTAACCGGATCTGTGAAATTTTGTAAAAACAAAGGAACGTAACTGAAATAACCGTACATAGAAACATGACTAAAGTATCGATTGGGATTCGGATACAATTGATCATTGAACAATACATCCAATCCTAAGGGACTTTTCAATATTTGCTTTACATCTTCAGCCGGTACAATCCCACTTGCCATGTCTCCATCTAATGGAGTGTTGTAATACTGTAAAAAGGAATAGCCTAGATCAATAAGCAGAAATACTATAAGAAGTGAAGTTACGATTTTCTTTGACATGTGATTCCGGTGTTAAGGTTACTACCTAAACAACGAACCTCACTCGAAAAAGGTTTGACCGACTATTTATTTACCTGATTTTATAGGGTAATTCCAACCGGACAATGATCAGAACCATGTATTTCATTCAAGATAAAAGCCTCTTTTATACTTGATAAAAATGATTCAGAAGCCAAAAAGTAATCGATTCTCCAGCCCACATTTTTTTCTCTCGCTCCACCTCGGTAACTCCACCACGTATATTTTATCTCCTCACCATTTTTATAGCGGAATGTATCGATTAAACCATGTCCAGTAAAGGTATCCAT
>CAIUKX010000447.1 GCA_903899795.1 uncultured Flavobacteriales bacterium | reverse complement strand
GGCGATGTGATGAAGGAATCGGTCGAGGCGGCGCGCACGGTGGTGCGCAGTCGTTCGCACCGCCTGGGTATCAAGGATGAGTTTTTCGAGAAGAATCTCATCAAACCGGATTTTATAGAGTTTGCACCCGAGAACTGGATGAACATCGGCGGATATTGGAAAAAAGAACTGGATCGTATTGCAGAACAATTTCCGATTGTTTGTCACGGTCTCTCTTTGTCGATAGGAAGTCCTGATCCGTTGGACATGGATTTTCTGAAATCGCTGAAACAATTTTTAGATCGCTACGATGTGAAAATTTATTCGGAACACCTCAGTTTTTCGAAATGTGACAATGCACATCTCTATGATTTGCTGCCGATTCCTTTTCGAAAAGATGCGGTAAAACATGTTTCAGAACGCATTAAAATGGTACAGGATTACTTGGAACGTCCTTTTGTGATGGAAAATGTTTCCTATTACACACCTGTTGCCGCTGAAATGGATGAAGTATCTTTTATCAGCGAAATTGTAGAGTTGTCGAATTGTCAATTGTTGCTGGATGTGAACAATGTTTATGTCAATGCTTTCAATCATCAATACGATCCGAAACAATTTATCGAGCAGTTGCCTCTGAATAATGTTGCCTATATCCACATGGCTGGTCACGAGCAAGTTGCACCGGATTTGATCATCGATACGCATGGTCAGCCAATTATTGATCCTGTGTATGATCTGTTCGAATGGACGATTGCTAAAATAAATCCGGTCCCAGTTTTATTGGAACGAGATTTCAATATTCCTGAAATGGATGAACTGAACCAGGAAATGAATCGCCTGCGAACAATTACAAACTTAAAATGGAAAAAAGATGTCGCACTTACAGCCTGATACCATTGAAATTCAAAGTAAATTTGCATCCTTCTGCAGAACAGGTGAGGAACATGAATTGCCGGGAATAACAGAAAATCGATTGGATCATTACAGAAGATTGATTGTAAATATTCTGGAAGATAATTTAGAATCTGCTTTCCCCATTGCTTTTGAATACTTACCCATTGAAAAATGGGAGTTGATGGTCGATTCGTTTATTCGGAATCACGATTGTCAAAGCTATCAAAACTGGAAGATTTCAGGAGAATTTTATGAGTTTGCGCAGGAACAAAATTTCTCGGAAACATTGGAGCTTCCTTTTTTGAATGATCTGCTGCGACTGGAATGGGAAGAAATGTATCTCTACAACATGCCCGATCTGGAAGTTGAAGCTTTCACACCTGCTAACGATTTATTGAATCATCCTTTAGTGATCAATCCTGAATTTCGTTTGCTGCCCATGAACTTTCCACTTCACTTGATGAATCCAAATCAAGCACTTGAAAAAAGCGGTGATTATTATGTACTGCTCTATCGTGAAAAAGATTCCGGCGCTATTCAATTCGTTGATCTTTCGGTGTGGTTTGCATTAGTGATCGAACAGCTTGCAACGGGAACAATAACTTTACACAACTTGTTACTGGAAGCAAAAAACTTCTTCGGAGAAATTGATATCGAGGAATTGAAGGATTCTACACTAAATTTTTTGAATGAGCTGAAAACAGGTGGTTTTGTTTTGGGGATGAAGAGTCCCTGAGGAACCGAACTTTCTCTATAGATTAGAACATCTCAACTCTACTGTCTGAAATAAATCGTTCTAACCTAACTTCGTGTCATATTATAGTAGTATACTTGTCAACAGATTACATCCGATGTTACAAGATGAACTGTAGTAACTAGGGTTCATCATTATAAATCAATAAAAACAGACTATGAAAACAAAGTATTATAACTTCATCAGTAAATTATCGAATCTTCAGGATTTACCTCTATTATTAATTCGACTGATTCTTGCCTTTGGATTCTATGCGCCAGCCATGGCAAAATTGCAGAATGTTCATGACATTGCAATATGGTTTAGGTCTTTGGAAATTCCAGCTCCTATATTTATGGCTTATTTGACAACCTATACGGAAGTTTTTGGATTTTTATTTTTGATCTTTGGTTTTGCAACACGTTTTATTACGATTCCATTGATGATCATTATGGTGGTCGCTATCAAAACAGTTCACTGGGGAAATGGATTCAATGCCGGCGACAATGGTTTTGAAATTCCCTTGTATTACCTGGTGATGCTACTTTTGCTTTTCATCACTGGCCCAGGAAAAATCAGCGTGGATTATTTGATGGGGAGAAAGTCTAATGTAAATGGAAAGTAACATTAAAATTGTCCTTCCCATTTACAATATACAAATCTGAAGCATTAGGCTTTTGAGTGCAGTGATCTAATGTCTATTTCACAATTTTCACCCGAACAACCTCATCATTTTCCAATTGGATAGAAACGAAATAACTTCCTCGTTTCAGGGTGCTCACATCGATAGATTGAGTCATATCAGATGCTATTGAAAGAACTTTCTCACCATTGACAGTATAAATTTCAATCAGATGAACAGCCGATTTACCCGTATATTGAATGTTCAATTGATCGGTTATTGGATTTGGATACACTGAAAATTCATTCATCGCCATTTCTACTATTCCGTTCGTTTGATTGCTGATCGTAATTACTTTCGTTCCAATTACTCCAGAAGCATCGTTTGCAGTAGCTTTCACAGTGACTGTTCCGTTAGTAAGTGCAGTTAATAAACCTTTACCACTGATGGTAGCCGTTCCTGTTCCGTTTTGAACCGACCAAGTATAAGTAGCAACTGAAGCATTCGAAGGAGCGACAGCTGCCGACATTTGTAAAGTACCACCCATAGTTGAAATAGTTGAAGCATTACCAGCACCGGTTACAGTAATAGAAGTCACCAATACCGCAGAAGAAGAACCAGTGTCACCCGCATTGATCGCTGCATTTGCAGTATTGTTGTATGCATAATCCTTGAAGATAAGATCTGTACCGACTAATTGTACACGAATCCATCCATAGTAAGTACTGCTTCCGATGTTGAATTGACATCCCAAATACTTATCCACTGAACTTGGAAAAGTATAAGTAGTTTGCCATCCGGGATTGATACCACCGTCCCCTTGGTCGTAGAATCCAAGCGATGAATTGATAGGAGTATTGAGGTCATACCCTTTGATTACATCCCATTCGCCCGTACTTACAGTTCCCAAATGCATGTTCGGATCAAACATGATATAGGGTGAACCCATTGTATTGTCGAAAGAATATTCATCCGCACCAGTGTTATCCATGTTGATAGCGAAAGTTCCAGTAGTGCTAAGATGTGCATCTGTGATATCAGTATAAATAATAGCACCAAAAGAAGTTTGACCCGACAAAAGCAGCGCTGCTAATGATAAAAGTGTTTTTGTATTTTTTTTCATGTTAAATAGAATTAATTTACCCTTTGACGCCAGATAATAAAGGCAGGTTGCTGTTCGAATCAACAGCAAAAATGCTAATCTTGCGATCTTATTTAGGCACAAAATTTCAATACCAATGTATAACTGTTGGATTTGAATGTATAACTGTTGAGATCTCTGCTTTTACAGGAAAACATTTATCGTATTTATTGGAATGCCACCTCAATTATTTCATCAAAAAAAGTAAAAAAGACCTGTTGTAGACTATCAATACATTTGGGATATCTTCATCTATAATGAATCTTTCCGGCAGATTTACTGGAATTTTTAATCTAACACAATAATGATAAAAAGCTGATTTACAAGCAAATTTGTACGATACGTAATTTTCCTTTCTTATTTTTCAGGAAATTCCTTTCAATCCATTTTTATTTTTACTTACTTTGCTCCAATAAATTTTTGAGATATGACAGCAACAAAAATATTTTGGGCGATTGGTGATTTTTTATACGGTTTCCCTTTTGAATTCTATGACTGGGTAGGAAATAAGTTCAATTACTCTTGCATTGTTTTAGGTTTTGTTGGTCTGATCTACTGGTTGAGATTACAAAACAAGTTTGATAAAGAAGCGCAAAACAATACAAACAAGCTTAGATAATTCAAACATTACTATAGAAATTGAAGGTTATTTGTCACAAACAGATAACCTTTTTTATTTGTATGGACAGGTCGCGACCTGTCCATACAAACCATAAATATCAAACATCAATATAAGTGTCATTTTCTATCATCATCACAGCCGGAGGAATCGGTAAACGAATGGGAGCAGAAATTCCAAAACAATTTTTGGAGGTTTCGGGTCTTCCCATCCTGATGCATACAATCCGATGTTTTTATGAATTCAATCCTTCCTGCCAAATTATCGTCACCCTTCCTTCCGATTGGAAAGAATACTGGGAAGATTTGCGGCACAGCCATCATTTTACAATCCCGCATCGTATTGTAGATGGAGGAATTGAGCGCTACGATTCGATCAAAAATGCACTTCGTTTTTGTTCGCATAAAATTATCGGTGTTCACGATGGAGTTCGTCCACTAGTAAATACAGTTACGATTGAACGCACTTTACTTTCAGCCAAAGAAAACGGATCGGGTATTCCAACTTTACCCTTGAAAGAATCCCTTCGGAAATTGAAGGACAATGAAACATATGCGGTTGATCGGAAAAATTATTTTACAGTTCAAACACCTCAATTTTTTCAAGAAGAAATCCTTCTAAACGCATACGAAATTCCTTTTCACGCTGGCATTACAGACGATGCATCCTTGGTTGAAGAAGCCGGATATACTATTTTCATGACAGAAGGAAACGAGGAAAATATCAAAATCACAACCCCTAATGATTTGAAATTTGCAGCATTATTTTTAAAGTAATTCGCTTTCTTTTAACACTTTTTAATCGATCAAATTCACAATCATGCCATCTCATTTCACATTAATAATGTATCTTCGTGCCACTTTTAAGCAATTGAAATGAAAATTACTGAACACTTAGCACAAGCAAAAGACACATTATTCTCCTTGGAAATTCTCCCTCCACTGAAAGGAAAAAGTATTCAATCGATTTATGACGGAATTGATCCTTTAATGGAGTTTAAACCCCGCTTTGTGAATGTTACTTATCACCGTGAGGAATATATCTACAAAGAAAGAGAGCGTGGTTTACTCGAAAAAATCGCTATTCGTAAACGTCCGGGAACGGTTGGAATTTGTGCTGCGATCATGAATAAATACGATGTTGACGCTGTACCCCATTTGATCTGTGGTGGTTTCAGTAAAGAAGAAACCGAAAATGCATTGATCGATCTTCAATTTTTAGGAATTGACAATGTTTTAGCACTTCGCGGAGATTCTATTAAAACAGAATCAACTTTCAGGCCTCACGAAGATGGACATACCTACGCAGTAGATTTGATTCACCAGATAAAAGCCATGAACGAAGGAACATACATGATGGATGATATTCAGCTAGAGCCAACAGATTTTTGTATCGGTGCAGCAGGATATCCTGAAAAACATTTCGAAGCAATGAACCTGACAACGGATCTTCAGTATTTGAAAGCGAAGGTGGATGCTGGAGCTGAATACATTGTAACACAAATGTTCTTCGACAATAAAAAATATTTTGATTTTGTAGCTGCTTGCAGAGCAATTGGAATTACGGTTCCGATTATTCCAGGATTGAAACCGATCAAAAATTTGAGTCACATCTCCTTTTTACCGAAATTCTTCCACATTGATTATCCGGAAGATTTATCCAAAGAATTATTGAAATGCAAAGACAATAAAACAGCCGAACAAATCGGAATCGAATGGGGAATTGCTCAATCAAAAGAATTGAAAGCTGCGAAAGTTCCTTGTATTCACTATTATACAATGTCAAATTCTTTCTCTGTTCATTCAATCGCAAAAGAAATTTTCTAATTCATTTCCTATGAAGTTATTCGCTCTGCTTATTGTTGTTTTTTCATTCACCATTTCTTTCGCTCAAACAGATGGGTTGAAGTTAAAAAATGCACTTGTCATCGGACAATTAGACAAAGCGGATGATCGATACTCCATTGAAATTGCTTTGACTGAAATTCTTACCAATGCAGGTGTAAAAGCGATTCCTTCTTTGAATATTCTTAAAGTAGGCAGTGATGTACAAATGTTGGTTTTGGATTCCGTTCAAAAAATTGTCACAAACAAAGGAATCGATACGTATTTAACCGTTTCTGTTCGCGGATATGATCGAAAATTCAAACGTGCTGAGAGTCATGACAATCTAAAAACAGCTTTATCAGTCGGACATCTTTTTCCTTTGTACAGAGACGAAATAACGTCAATCAGTTTTGAATTTACCTTTTACAGAGAAGGACAATTCATGGGAACAGACATTGTTAAATGTGGAAATGTGAGCAACCGCGACACGGTACTGAAACGCTTCAAGAAAAAAACAGCAAAGCGTGTCCGGAAATGGCTTTGAGATAATGTTGAATTTTGAATAATTAATGTTTAATTGAAGACGTTGATATTCTTACCTTTTACTAATTAAGCACTTAAAATTAAACATTCAAAATTATTTTTCGACTTTACTCGATAATGCATTTTTCAAACCTTCCCATTCTACCAAGTGCATTTTGATGGTACCAACAGGAATTTTAGCCCGAACCAATACCGGAATTTTATTTGCATCACTTGTGATCCAAAAATTGACATCGTCTTCACTTTTGAAATACCGGCCGGTTTGAACAACAGGTACAAATTTATGACATTTGAATTTTCCTTTGCGGATGTGAATCACTTCATCTCCCACATATTTTATCTTCAATAAAAAGATTTCATTATCCATAAAACATTTGAATTCAAACGTATCGTATTTCTTCATGTTATTGAAATTCATCGTTCTTGCATAATAAAAGGATGAAATCATATCTTGAATTCCGACAGGAGTTGTAAACTCCTTACCGGCACCATTGTTGACTTTGTCTTTATCCTGCTGAAAAGTATAATCTTGATTGATTTTATAACCACCTTCATCCACTCTTCTGACAAAAAACCACGGGAAAATTCCTTTTTTGTCAATATAACTTTCGTAGGTATCCACTACTTTAAAGAAAGAATTGAATCCTCCTAATGTTTTTCCGGTTCCTTTGACTTGCAATAATTCCCCGTCACCCCCTTTTTTAGTCGTAGAATTGACTTCTAAAATTGCTTCACCGGCATCAAGAAAGCCATACGAAATACGATAACGCAATTTTTCACCCACCTGAAAAGCCTTATTGGTTGCTGTCGGTAAGCTGGGAGTTGTACTACTGGTAAGAATTCCCAACATAAAAATCAATGCGAAAAAATAGATCCCTTTTTTCATAACTCAAAAATTTATAGAATTAGAGAATCAAAGCGTATGCCAAATCTATTGGAATACTACATTATAACGAAAAAGAAATCTGTTTTAGTATTCGAAACGATTCAATCAACTACTTTTTATCCTTGCTGCCTCCAGCCCTGAAATCAATTCTGTAATAGAATAAAGGTAATCTTCCCAATTGCGATTTTACGGTAATCGGGTCAGCTGCAGGATTTGCCAGATTTGGGGCATAGGCCAGCGAAAGTAAATTGTTTGTATTAAAAATATTCAATAAATCTATTCCAATTTCGTGTGTAGCTGTCTTCGCATTCATTTTCCAGTTCAATTTTAAATCCATTCGGAAATAATTTTTGAATTGTCTCTCGTTGAACGCTGAATCTTTAAAGATCAAGTCTTGTTGCGCGTTACATTTCGCTATATCAGGATATCCATAGCGTTTTCCTCCAGCATAGGTTACTTTAAAACCTATCGAAATCATGTGCTTCTCATTCAATTTGAATTCTTTTCCTCCCAATAAATTACCAATGAATTTCCCGTTGTAAGAAGTATTTCGAAGAATTCCATCGCTTCCTTTGTATTTTGAATCATACGCTGTT
>CAIUKX010000446.1 GCA_903899795.1 uncultured Flavobacteriales bacterium | reverse complement strand
CTCTACCTTCGGCCTTTGCCTTAGCTTTAGCTTGGTTAATTACCCTTTGATAATTATCGATAAATCCACCAATAACGAATCCTAAAATTGCTCCTCCCAAACTTCTACCAAGTAAGAAAAAACCTGCAGCTGCTAAAATAATCGAGTACAAAATATTCTGTATTAAATGAAAAAATGCGGAATCAAAGTTTCGATGACTCTGACTCCGCTTGATTTGTTTTTATGATCTGAACTTGTTAAACAAGTTCTATACTTCTGTCAATGAATTGACTCAAAGCTTCTCCTTTCAACATTCCTTGTGAGAGTAAAGCCAAATCTGTCAATTGTTTTATTTTGGCAGTTTTCGTTTTTTCTGTTTTTGCAGCTAAAACATCTGAGATCTTCGAGTGATTTCCATTCACAACCATATTGTATGTTTCTGGGAATGCTCCGAAGAATCCACCTCCACCCATTTTTTGCTGCTCCATCATACGACGGATGAACTCAGGCTGCGTAATCACAATAGGAGCATCATCAGCACTCATACTTTCAAATTGAATGTGGAATTTATCTTTATTGATTACATTTTCAAACAATGGTTTTAAAGATTCTTCGTCTTCTTTGGTCAATTTTGAAGGTAACTCTTCATCTTTCTTGATCAATTTATCTAACGTATCAGAATCAACACGAACAAACGTCAAATTTTCAACTGATTGCTCCATTTTTGAAATCCAGTGTGGAACCAACGGTCCATCCAAATTTAAAACCTCATAACCTCTGTCTTTTGCTTTTTTAACGAACGAAAATTGCTCATCTGGGTTATTCGTATACAAACAAACGACCTTACCATCTTTATCTGTTTGAAGTGTCGCTATTTTTTCTTTGAATTCCTCAACAGTATAATAATTTCCATCTGTATTCTTAACCAAAGCAAATGACTTCGCTTTCTCTGCAAATTTTTCATCAGAAAGTGAACCGTATTGTACAAATATTTGAAGATCGTCCCATTTTTCTTCAAAATCCTTACGATCTTTTTTGAACATATCTGCCAATTTATCAGCTACTTTCTTTGTGATATGGGCAGAAATTTTCTTCACATTTCCATCGCTTTGTAAATACGAACGAGAAACATTTAGAGGAATATCCGGTGAATCGATTACACCGTGTAATAAGGTCAAAAATTCCGGTACTATTTCAGCCACACTATCTGTGATGAAAACCTGATTGGAATATAAATTTATTTTATTTCGCTGTATTTCAACATTTTCCTTAATTTTTGGGAAATATAAAATTCCTGTCAAATTGAACGGGTAATCTACATTCAAGTGAATATGAAACAACGGACTTTCGAAAGTTGAAGGGTACAATTCATGATAAAATGCTGAATAATCTTCATCTTTTAAATCGATTGGAGCTTTCGTCCAAGCAGGGTTCGGATTGTTGATCTGATTCGGAACCTCTACAGCGACACGTTTTACATTTCCTTTATCATCTTTCTCACCATTAGCGTCATCGACATATTCGGTCTTTGTTCCAAAGAAAACTGGGGTTGGTAAAAACTTACAATATTTATTCAGAATCTCTGAAATTCTAGCTTTTTCCAAAAACTCTTTCGAATCTTCTGAAATGTATAAAATGATATCTGTTCCGCGATCTTCTTTTTCAATTTCTGTAATTGTAAATTCAGGTGATCCATTACTTTCCCATTGTACCGCTTTTGCCCCATCATGACGAGCTAAAGTTCTGATTTGAACTTTTTCCGCAACCATAAAAGCAGAGTAGAATCCAAGTCCGAAATGACCTATAATTTGTTCTGCTCCTTCCTGACCTTTGTATTGTTGTAAAAACTCTTCTGCTCCTGAAAAAGCAATCTGATTTATGTATTTGTCAATTTCTGCTTCTGACATCCCGATTCCGCGATCACGGATCGTAAGTGTCTTTTCAGTTGCATCAAGAATTACTTCAACTTTTAATTCTCCCAGTTCTCCCTTGAATTCTCCGTTAGTGGATAAAAACTTCAATTTTTGAGTAGCATCTACAGCATTTGAAACTAATTCTCGTAAAAAAATCTCATGATCTGAGTACAAGAATTTTTTGATAATTGGAAAAATATTTTCCGTTTGTACATTAATTTGGCCTGTTCTCATAATTTGGTAAATATTTTTTGTTTGACTCAAAGGATCAATGTTTATGCCATTCAAAAAAACTGACAAAGTGACTGATACAAAAAGACAAAGTGACGTTAAATAGTCAATTGAATTTTCGATGCTAGAATTTTACTACTTTTGAAGTTAATTAGCAAGGACAAGTGTATATCATCGATATTCTTTACGCATTCATTTTTTTGATAGCTTTCCGCTACATCAAATTATTGCAATTGAAAGATTCCCCTTTGTGGGTCATGCCTTCAGCTTTCATCCTGAAAAGTCTTGTAGGAATTGTTTTTCTTTCTATGTACCTTCATCCAAATACGCACAATCTTGTACCATCGGATGCTATGAGATTTCTCTCCGAAAGCAAACAGTTACATGATGTTTTTTTTGAATCACCAAAAGCTTATTTTCAATTGCTAACAGGAATGGGTGATAACTCACTCTTAGTCTCCAAATATCTAAAATCAACTTTTTTATGGGATTCCGGT
>CAIUKX010000445.1 GCA_903899795.1 uncultured Flavobacteriales bacterium | reverse complement strand
TTTCAATTAGTTAATAATATAAATACACCTTACAGGTGAATTATAGGAGTACAACATTACTTTTAATAATAATAGAAATTAACCAATAAATTTGCTCTATCTTTGGCTCAGGCATGGTATTTGAAAATGTCCCCTTATTAACTTTAAAATTTAAAAAAATGAAAAAATTAGCTCTTACATTCATTGGATTTGCTATCGCTTTATCCTCATTTTCACAAGAAGAGACAAAAGAAGGTGTCGGAAAAAAATTACCATCAGTTCAATTAAAAACCATGGATGGAAAAGCTGTCAACACAGCTGATCTAGGATTTAAAGGTCCTGTTATCTTCAGCTTTTGGGCTACTTGGTGTTCACCATGCAAAAGAGAATTAAATACAATCTATGATGTATATTCCGATTGGCAGGCAGCAACGGGTGTCAACCTGGTTGCAGTGTCTATCGACGATATGAAAACAGCAAGTGCAGTACCTGTTTATGTAGATGGTAAAGGATGGGAATATTTAGTCCTGATGGATCCGAACGGAGATTTTAAAAGAGCAATGGGAGTAAATAACGTACCTCATACTTTCCTTGTAAATACAGATGGGACAATTGTGTATTCACACAACAATTATGCTCCTGGTGACGAAGATAAATTGTATGAAGAATTGTTGAAAATTGCTAAAAAAGCTGAACAATAATTTTCTTAAATAAATTACAGTCTTTTTCAATTTTCACCCTGCTATTTCTAGCTTCTACTAACTAAGAATAGTTAAAAACTACGTTTGAAATTCGTTTATTATGAATAAAATCTATCTCGTTTCCTTATTATCAATTGTACACTTTTCTATCTTCTCACAAGAAGAAAAAGGAACACTTACAGGTAACATCGAAAGTACCTTCCAGTATTTACGGGCTGATACACTTATCGGAGCAACATTACCTGCTGAAAAAGGACTTATCAACACGTATATGAATGCATTTTATACGAATAAAGGCTTTAAAGCAGGGGGTCGATTTGAATCTTACTCTCCGCACATCAATGGATATCCGAATGCATTCAGCGGAACAGGTGTCGGAATGAGATATATCGGGTACAGCAATGACATGGTTGATGTTACACTTGGTAATTTCTATGAGCAATTCGGTATGGGGACGCTATTCAGAGTGTATGAAAACAGAGCTTTGGGTTACGATAATGCCATGGATGGTATGCGTTTGATTGTACGACCACATGCTGGTGTTATCCTGAAAGCATGTTATGGGCATCAGAGACAGTCGTTTACAAATGGTCAGGTGGTGGTTGCATCAGGAATCGTAAGAGGTATCGACGGGGAAATCCATTTGAATGATGTAATCAAAGGAATGAAAGATAAAAAATTGGATGTTACCATTGGTGGATCTTTTGTGAGTAAATACCAAGTGGATGATAACGATAACTTGAAATTGCCACAAAATGTAGGGAGTTATGGTGGAAGACTGAAAGTACGATACAACAAGTTTATCTTCGACAGTGAATACTCCATTAAAGAAAATGACCCGTCATTGGATAATAAATTTATTTATAACAAGGGATATGCAGCATTGTTTAATGTTGGATATTCTAAAAAAGGATTTGGTTTTTCTTTTTCTGGTAAATCGGTTGATAACATGAGTTTCCGTTCTGATAGAAATCAAAAATTGCAAGTGGATTTGATCAATTACCTTCCATCTTTGAATAAAACCCACACCTACAATTTGGTAGCTTCTCTTTACCCGTATGCAACTCAATTGAATGGGGAAATTGCTTACCAAACTGAAGTTGTTTACACCATTCCTAAGGGTTCAAAATTAGGTGGAAAGTATGGGACTTCGATCAATGCAAATTTTTCAACTGCCTATAAACCAAAACAAAATACAGCAGGATTCAGCCCGTCAGATTCTACAGGAATCACCTACTCAACGACTCCTTTTGTAGCTAGTACTACTTTATTCTGGCAAGATATCAACGTGAGTGTTTCCAGAAAATTCAACAAATCTTTCAATGTTGTTTTAAATTACTTTGACATAAAATTAAATAATGATTACAGTTTAATTACCGAATATGCAACTGGTATCATTACCTCTCATATCGGAGTTTTAGAATTTGGATATAAAATCAATAAAAGTCATTCTATCCGAGTTGAACTTCAAGAATTGATCACCAACAAAGGAGCTGGACGTGATAAAGGTGACTGGGCAACAGCAGTTGTTGAATACAATTACAAATCAGATTGGTTTATATCGGTTATGGATCAGTACAATTATGCAAATCCAAATCCAGATTTACGAATTCATTACATCATTGGAACCATAGGATATGTCCACGAATCAACTCGTTTTACATTGAATGTTGGTAGACAACGTGCAGGTATGTTTTGTGTAGGGGGAGTTTGTAGAGTTGTACCTGCATCAAATGGTATTACACTGAATTTCACTCAAAGTTTCTAACACTATATATTTTTAGACGTATGAAAAAGATAATCGTTGGAATAACAGTACTTTCAATCACAGCGTTGAGTCTGTTACAGTCGTGTGATAAAGTAGATAATCCGTATCCAAAACAATATGTGGATATCGATACCACTTTATTATCGGGTATTACTTTGCAAGGTTACAAAAATACAATGTGGCCAACCTTCAGTCAAAACACAAACACCAATGTGAATGTAATGATTGAAGATTTTACCGGCCACCAATGTTCAAATTGCCCAAATGCTACTGCCGTTGTTGAGTCTATTGTGGCACAACATCCCGATCGGGTATTTGTAGCAAGCATTCACAGTGGCCCTGGGGGAAATACCGGATTACAAGCAGTTGACGCTACTTTCACTCAAAATTTCATGAATCCACAAGGGATAGAAATAGCAACTGTATTGACAGCTGATGAGCCTTCTGTGGTTGGTAATCCTTTTGTGGATATCAATCGGAAAATATATGGTGGTACAAAATTTCCTGGAGTTTCAAACAGCTGGCCGGGATATACGACTGATATCTTAAATGCGAATGTATTGAATGTAAACCTACAGTCAAAAACAAATTATTTTCCTTCAACGCGTGGTGTTATTCTCCATACCGAAGTTGAATTACTGGGCAGTACAGTTCCTGATGATTTATATCAAGTGGTTTACCTGATCGAAGATTCTTTGATTTCAATTCAAAAAACCTTGAGTTCATGGAATCCTCCTTACCAAGACGTAAATTATGTTCACCGTGATATTCACCGTGGGTGTATTGATGGAAATGCAATGGGAAGAAAATTGGTTGCATCCATGAAAGTTGATAAAAATGGAAATGCATTGACTGGAAACAAATACTACTTGAATTACAGTTATAAACTTCCAGCTCAATACGATGAAAACCATACTCACCTAATTATTTTTGTTCAGAATAAAACGACAAAAGAGGTGCTGCAGGTCATTGAACAGAAAATTATAGAATAGATCCTAAATTGAAAATAATATCATAAGAAGTGGAGCATCTTTGTTCCACTTTTTTTTGTGCTAAACCTCACTAAAACCACCAACTATAGGACTTCAATAATCATAATTACATTGAAATAAATAGTTAAAAAACAAATTCTACATTGTAGTAAAATCTAATAACTTAAATTATGAAACAAATATTTCTTCCTTTACTAGTATTTCTGGTGGTTTCATGTAAAAAGGATAAATCACTAAATCAACCTATCGATAATTCTCAAGCTGTTTTGATAGATTCCCTTTTGCTTCCTGATAGTATTTCCTATGCCAATTATATTACTACCTATTGGCCAAATTTTGGACCTAACACAAATCTATATAGAAATGTCTTACTTGAAAATTTTGTTGGTCATAGAAGTGTGAATAGCCCTTATGGTGATATTACAGCTTTGAATTTAACATTATCAAATCCATTAAGGGTTTTTAGCGTAAATCTACACATCGGTCCAAATGGAGCAACTGTCTTTCAAGAACCTGTCAATGATTCAGTTTTTTCAACTGATTTTATATCACCGATAGGAATTGAGATTTCAAATCAGTTAACGGATCAAGATTTTATCGGAATTCCTATGGGTTTATTGAATAGAAAAATCATAGATGGACATCGATTTTACTCTCCTTCGTATTGGTCAGGTTTAATAACAGATCAATTGACCCAAAATGATTTAAGGGTAAATTTGCAAGCCGACGTGAATTATTTTTCTCAAACAAGAGGCGTATTTCTACATACAGAAGTTGATGTGCTAAATCCTACCGGAGAAGACTTGTATAGCGTTATCTATCTAATTGAAGATTCTGTTGTCTCTCCACAAATGGTCCAATATACTGATAGCTTTCCTTATTATCAGAATGACAATTATATACACAGAAATATATTGAGAACGTGTATAGATGGTTTAGCAATGGGCAGAAAAATATTAGATACAGATAAAGTTGATAAGTATGGAAATTTATTACAAGGGAATAAATTTTATTTGAATTACAGTTACTATTTACCGACACAATATAATCCAGCAAATATGCATTTACTGATTTATGTCTATAATAGCTCGACTAAAGAAATTTACCAGGTGATACGAAAGAATTTACTGGAATAATCTAAATCAACTTTATACCAAAAGTGGTCTGACAATGTCGGTCCACTTTTGTTGTTAAAGACATGTCAAAAAAACAAGATAAGTATCTTACACGACAGTATCACAAAGGTGGATTATTGATTTGATCTATTTTAACCAAGATCTAATACTGGGAAAACAGAATTTAACTTACCTCTGGCTCATGAAATGGTATTTTTATAAGGATAAAAAATAAAAACAAGAAGAAACGAAGTTGCTATCAAAATACTAACAGAAAATTCCTTACCTTAGGGATACCAACCACTAACTCCAAAAAATTTTCATTCCAAACAAATAGTTCAACCAGGGTTCAACCAGGGTTTGACTAGGGTTAAAGTATAGTTCAAGTATTGTTGTCTCGTCCTTAAGGTATAGTTTAAGTACAACTCCCATAAAGCAAGGTCAAAGAAAATTCTGCACTAAAAGTGATACCCGTTGTATGCAAATCTTATACTAAAAGTCACAAAAAATTGAAGGATTTCTTTTCGGAAAACATTATTTAGAAAGATTCTATCATTTTCCGTACCTTTGTCCATACATATTCGAAGCATGGAAATTACTCGTGAAAACATCTTATCAGTTCTGGGAACAATCATAGAACCTGATTTGAAAAAAGACTTGGTGACACTCAATTTGATTGAAGAATTATCTGTAAATGGTAACCAAATTGATCTGACCGTTCAAATTTTCAATACGGCATTGCATGCAAAAAAACGAATGCAGGAAGCGATTGATTTCAATTTGAAACGTGTTTTCGGAGAAACAATTGAAATACATGCCACAATCAAAGGTTTACCTCAGGATGAAAAAAAGGCACACCGTAAAATTCTTCCAGAAGTAAAAAACATCATTGCAATTGCTTCAGGAAAAGGTGGTGTCGGAAAATCTACCATTACGGCAAATTTAGCCGGTGGATTGGCTAAAGCAGGATACAAAGTCGGTGTGATTGATGCTGATATTTACGGTCCTTCCATGCCGACCATGTTTGACGTAGTTAAAGAACGTCCTTCCATGATCGACGTCGATGGAAAACCAATGATTAATCCTGTCATGAGTTATGGATTAAAAATTCTCTCTATTGGCTTTTTTACGGAAGCTGATAATGCTGTTGTTTGGCGTGGCCCTATGGCTGCCAAAGCAATGTCACAAATGTTTACAGATGCTTATTGGGGTGAATTGGATTACCTATTGATCGATCTTCCTCCTGGAACAGGTGATATTCACCTTTCGTTGGTTGGTCTTGTTCCTTTGGATGGTGTTGTTATCGTAAGTACACCCCAAGAAGTTGCTTTAGCTGATGCTCGACGTGGAGTAAATATGTTTCAAATGGAATCCATCAATGTTCCAATCGTTGGAATCGTTGAAAACATGGCTTGGTTTACACCTGCTGAATTACCTGAAAACAAATACTTCCTTTTCGGAAAAAACGGTGCAAAAGATTTGGCTGAGAAAATGAATGTTCCTTTCTTAGGACACATTCCGCTTGTTCAAAGTGTGCGTGAAGCCGGAGATGTTGGACGACCAGCTGTTTTTCAAGAAAATACCCCCTCTTCTATCGCATTTGAAGAATTAGTGCGTACATTTGTGGAACAAGCGAAAATCGTCAAAAAAACTTCATCATTAAAAGTAAGTGAATTATGATATTGGATAAAGCGGATTTAGAAGCAAAGGTCAATGTTGTATTATTGGAACTACGACCATTTCTAGAAGCAGATGGAGGTGATATCGAATTTGTTGAAATCACCGATGAAGGTGTTGTAAAAGTTCGGTTGGTAGGTGCTTGTAGTGACTGTTCGATGAGCGCTATGACACTGAAAGGTGGTGTTGAAGAAGCTTTAAAAAAAATAGCTCCGGAAATAAAATCTGTTGAGGCAGTTAGTCCTCATACTTTCGCTTAGTTTTCTTTATGGCTGAATTGGGAACGTCTTCGATGAGATAAATATCGAAATCCAAGTTTAGCAGTTCCTTAAGTCCAACATTCTGTTTTCCCTTTTTATTGCCTAATTCACAACTGGCTACCATGCCTGAATCTGAAATGGGATATAAACCTATAGCCTTTTTATTTCCTAATTTTTGTAAGTTGATCAATCGAACCACTCGTGCATCGTATTGAGTGGAAAATTTTGTGACAATCGGATTCTGCTTAAAAAAATACAATCCAAAGACGGACACAACTTCAAAGCCAAATCCTAAATTCATCCATCTTCCAACCTGAATTTTACGTGTATTACCCAAATACAAAGTAATCGAAAATAAAGAAAGACTAATAAAAAAATTGATCGGAAACCAAGCTCTTTTTGGACCGAAATCATGGAAAACATAAATCAATGGAATGAACGTAATCAAAGCTATTACAAGCAAAAACAGGAAATTGAAACCAATTATTTTCTTCAACGAAACAACTTTAAACTGTAATCCATAATCAGCTAATACCTTTCCCAATTTTAACACCAAAACAAGCAGTATCAAAGCAAGTATATTTCTAAATTCCAAAAATGACATTACAAAACGATTGAACTCAGCTATTAAATCAAAAGAATGTTTGGATACACTTTCTAGGTCATGTCTGTGGGTCGTACCCTTACTTGAAAGATTAACAATCAGTAAAACCAACACTGAAATAATAGATAACACCCCTTTTTTTCTCAGGTTCTTTAAAGACAAAAAATCATTTTTGAAAAACGACACTAGTACAATCAAACAAAGTAAAAAGAATGTTATTAATGCAAAAATTTCAACACCTCCACCAACAATGATAAAACTAATGATGAGAAGCAAATACGAAAAAAATGAGTTACTATTTGAAAACAAAAATGCAAATCCGAGAATAAGAAAAATCAAAGGGATCAAATAAATAGTCGAAGCTCCTAACCAAAACCAAATTTCAATAGATTCCGAGGTTGAAAAGTACAAAACAGAACAAAAGAAAACAGCGATAAGTACACTCAAAGATTCAGGACATTTTTTGTTGGTAAACCTGAATATGAGAACCTTAATCAGGAACGATATGCTAATAATCATCAAAGCAAAAATAAATACACAATAGAAAAAAACATTCCAATGGAGTGTAAAAATATCCTTGTTGAAAACAAATATTGAATTAAAAATCAGGAAACTAGACCATCGAATATTGAAATTGTAATTTGCAACTGAGTCGTACCAACCCTGTTTAAAAAATTTATCAACCTGAAATAAATCATCTGAACAAAGTCGCATATGAAAACTCAGAAACAACATGAATGTAATAAAGATGATCGCAATAATCCAGTAGAATATGGGAATCCGATTTACTTTATTTGAAATACCTATCATTCTATTTACAGCAAATCATTTAGTTCACTATTGGTCTCAATCGATCTACCTTTGATGATTACCTTATCGCGAATAAATTTGGGACGAGATTTAGTTTCATCTACAACTTTTGACAAGTATTCACCCAACAATGAAATAGCCAATAATTGTACACCGCCGAAGAACAAAATCAAGACAATAATTGTCGGTACACCATGTGGAATATCTGGGAACATTATTTTATAAATAATTTGAAAAGCAATCGCTACAAACGAAGCAAAAGTTAGGAAAAATCCAATGTAACTCATAATTTCCAGAGGCATATAACTGAAAGATAATATCCCTTTTTTAGCCCAGCCGATGTTCCTGTGTAGATTGTTTGTGCTTTTTCCAAACATTCGTTCAGGTCGTACATAATCTACACCTATCTGCTTAAACCCAACCCAAGCTCTTAGACCACGAATAAATTGTTCTTTTTCAGGAAGTGCCACCATATGTTCAACTACTTTACGATCCATCAGTGAAAAATCACCAGCATCTCGCGGAATTTTTATATTGGACATTTTACTAAATAACTTGTAAAATGTTTTATAAGCAAAATTCATCGACCAAGAAGTTTCTCTTTTTACACGATTTCCATACACCACTTGAAAACCTTGCTGCCACTGCTCAAAAAAGGGAATAATCAGTTCAGGCGGATCTTGTAAATCTCCGTCCATAATCACAACCGCATCACCTGAAGAGATTTCCATTCCACTTGCAAAAGCGGCTTGTGAACCGAAATTTCTTGAATGCTTAATTGCAATAACGTTTGAATCTTTTGAACAGATTTCTTCGAGAATTGACTCAGTAGTATCAGGAGAATTATCGTTTACAAAAATGATCTCATAATTACAACCTATTGTTTTGAATGTTTCAATCAAACGGTTATACATAAATGGAATAGCTTCACCATCGTTATAACAAGCAATAACTGCACTTATTTTAGCCAATTTTTTAGGAGCAATAAACACTGGTAAAACAGTATTTTTATAATCCACTTGCTGTTGCCATTCAGCTGTCTTTTTAATTCCGGCTTCAAGATTAGTTTTAGGTTCCCAGCCTAATAAATGTCTAACCTTTTCAAAATTTCCATACCAATCTTGGGTATCCCATTTTCGGCCTGACATTGTATTCCATTCAACCTCACTATTGATTTGAAAAATAGTACTACACAAATCGACCAAATCTAAAAGTGTTGTTTTTTGCCCTGTACCAATATTTATAGATGCTCCGGAAATCTCATGGGTTACACCTATTGCTGACAGAATAAAAGCCTCTACACAATCATCAACATAAACAAAATCTCTGGTTATTGATGGATCTACAAGTGGAGGAAATGTTTTTGAAAGACCACAATCTACAAGAGACGGAATCAATCGATCGGGTTCCTCCCAGGGTCCATATACTGAATACAACCGCAAATTGAGACATTTTAATTGTTGGAAACCAGCAAAATATTTCAATAAATAACTCGTTGTAATTTTTGACACCGAATAATGACTGTTAGGAATTAACTCATCTTCCTCCTTCGGATTAGAGCAATTTAAACCATATTCTGAACTACTTCCTGCATGAATATAAACCGAAACATTCTTGCATGCTTCTAAAATATTGACAGTCCCTCCAATATTGGTTTCATAAATTAAACTAGTATTATTTTGCTTACTATTGTTTCCGTAAGCTGATAAATTAAAAACTGTTTTCGGCTGAAATTGAGTAAAAATAGAATCAACCGATTTTTTGTAATTGATATCGCAGTGAAGAATATTTTCTTTTGGCACTTCAAGGAGTTTGAGTCTCCATGCCGATCTAGGATTATGAGTTATTGCATAACAGTCTTTCCGAACTTTAAGTATCGAATTTAACAAATTTGAACCTATAAACCCACTCGCTCCAAAAATAAAAATCGGACCTTCCAGTTGCTCTATTTTCTCGTGATAATCAATCATTATATGCCAATAATTCTATGATTTGTTCTCGTATACTTTCGGAGTCTAAACCACTTTCTTTTTGATGAAATGCCTGATCTCCATAGACGCCACTCGGGTATCCTTTTGCATGTAATCCAACAAATCTAGAAAAAGGAATGGAGTTTTTAGCTAAAAGGGATAATAAGTGTTCACCTAACCCACCTCTTTCGACATGCTCTTCAATAACCATAATTTTCCGTGATTCAGAAAAACTGGTCAAAAGATCATGACTTAGTTCAAAAACAGGCACTGTAAGAATTGTGAATACGTCAATTTCCGAAAAATCTTCAACTGCCTTCAATACATTTTGAATAACAGGTCCCAAAACAACAATGGTTATCTTTGGACTATTTGTATTGAGAATAGAATTAATTTCTGAAATTTCAATTTTTTTAGGGTAATTATCCCCCAAACCTAACCTCAAATAAGCCGGTTTTTTCAGCGAATAAATTTGCTGAATACAGTAAGATAAATCTTCTGTGAACGCCGGAATCCAACATCGAATATTTGGCAGCGTACTGATGCATGCTATATCTTCAATCGCATGATGTGTCACCCCCATTACACCATATCCATAGCCCCCACCATTGCCTATGATATACACGGGAAGATTGTGAATACAAATATCTATTTTGATCTGTTCTAAACTTCTTAAAACTGCAAAGGGAGCTATGTTATAAACAAATGTTTCAAATCCTTTGTATGCTAACCCAGCAGCAACACCAATCATGTTTTGTTCAGCTACACCAGCATTGATAAATCGTTCTTTTGCGGTTTTTTGAATTGGCTCCAACGCATTAAAACCCAGATCTGCCGTGATAAATACTGATTTTGGATTAGTAGAAAGTATTTCTTCTACAGCTACTGAGAACTCCTTACGCATCATACTCATTTTCAACAGATAAAATTGCAGCATCAAATTGCTTTTCATTCATCGGTAAATAGTGCCATTCCAACTTATCCTCCATAAAATCGACACCTTTTCCTTTGATGGTATTTGCCACAATCATTTTTGGTTTTCCATTTCGCCGCATTTTCAATGCTTCTATCTTCTCAACCAAATTCTTTACTTTATGCCCATCAAGTTCTATTATATCGAAACCTATGCTTTTCCATTTTTGAATGGCTGATGTATTTCCTACTATTTTGTTGGGGCGACCAAATGCCTGTAAATTATTATTATCAATCACAACGATCAAATTATCCAATTTATTCGAAACCGCAAAATTCGCTCCTTCCCAAACAGAACCTTCATTCGTTTCGCCATCAGACATTACGATGTAAGTAAATTCAACATTGTTTTCCAATTTATTGGCATAAGCAATTCCACAACCAATCGGCAAACCATGTCCCAGCGATCCGGTTGCAAAAGGAATATTTTCAAATGAGTTTGCAGATGGATGAGCAGTCAATACCGTTCCATTTTTACAAAATGTGGTCAATTGATCATCACTGATTTCACCTATTGAATTAAGTAAAATATATAAAGCTGCAGCAGCATGACCTTTGGAAAGGATAAGACGTTCTTCTTTCTTTTTATTTTCAAAAAGGGCAATCAATATATCTATACAACTCAGGGAAGAGGCAATATGTCCTACATTGGCTTTGTAATAAAGCGAAAGCAACTTTTTCCTGAATTCTTTTTGTT
>CAIUKX010000444.1 GCA_903899795.1 uncultured Flavobacteriales bacterium | reverse complement strand
TGGCTTCTAAGCAAAGGCAATTGCTTAAGAACACAAATGGTGCATTTTTGTGGATTGAATACCGATTCGGATACCAATTGGAATTACGAAGGAGGAAATCTCGAAATGCTACTTCGAATGGTGGATGTAAAAGGAGGTTACTCTCTAGTTCCTGAAGAATATCAACGAGTATTAAAATTAGATGAAAGTAAATGTAAACGAATCATTTCTTCAGATAACAAAGAAATACCGGCGAGAGAAATCATCGCTTTATGTCCAAATAAAACTTCAAAATGGGATTCCATTGAAAAAATCATTCGAAGTATTCAATTGAATTATGGAAAAGGAAATAATCAACGAAATTTACAGATTTTGAATTGGAAATAGAGAAAATGATGTTGAATGTTGAATTATATTACCAATTAAAAATTAGTCATCATTTCTTTCTTGCAATCATCAATCCATCCCTAATTGGAAACAATACATTTTGAACACTGTCATCTTCCTGAACCATCTTATTGAAGTCCATCAATAATTGTGTGTCTTTATCAGGCTTAATACTATTTTCTGCAACTTTCCCTGACCATAATACATTGTCAGCAATGATATAACCACCCTTTCTTACTTTTGGTAAAACCAATTGATAGTAATTGATATAATTCTGTTTATCGGCATCAATAAAAACAAGATCAAATTCTTCCGTTAATTCAGGAATCAATTCCATAGCATCTCCTATTCGGTAGTCTATTTTGTCAGTATATTCAGACTTTCCAATAAACTCACGTACAATATCTTCCAATTCTTCATTGATATCGATTGTAAGTACCTTCCCTCCTTCTTGAATACCCTCAGCAAAACAAAGAGCTGAATATCCCGTGTAGGTTCCGATTTCCAACACATATTTCGGCTGAATCATATGGGAAAGTATACTCAAAACTCGACCTTGATAATGTCCGCTCAACATCCGAGGTCTTAATACTTCCAGATGGGTTTTTCGATTCAGTTCAGACAATAGTTCTGGTTCGTTTTCGCTGTGTACACATACATATGCATCCAATTCGGGAGAGATAAATTCCATTACAACATATTTTTCACAAAAGTAAGGCATGAACCCGATTTAACACAACAAAAAAATAGTTAGTTTGGTTTTTCCGTTTTTTTTACCGTATTTAGATAAATGAAAAACTGATCGAGATGAGAAAAAAAATAGAACCCACGTATACGGAACCTCTGAACGATTCGGATGTCCAACTGATCCGTAAGGCTCAATTAAGGGCATTGCTCTATAGTTTTTTAATGGTTACATCTGCAATTATTTTGATACTTTTGGTTTACTTTAGAGTATATTACTTTTTCAAGTACCGAACTGTATATGCACTGATAGTCTTCCTACTTGGATATTTTGCTGTAGAACTCAAAATTGCGATTGATTATACACGTGCTCTTTTTCACAATGAAAAAAACGTATTCAAAGGAATTGTAGGTGGAAAAGTACAGTCAATCGGTAAAAGGGGGGTAAAAAATTATTACATTCATTTTGGAACGCTGGGAATTTTCACATTGCGAAAAATCGTCAGTCGAAAAAAACGAACTCGCATCTACAATGAAACAAGAAAAGGTAAAGAATTAACCATTTCCTTTCTCAATAATAACAAATATGTGTTGGATGTCATTGTTAAAGATCCGTCTCATTAAATAATGATTCGAGTTTAGCCAAAATATACATCACTGATCATTTCAAATCCTGCTTTTTCATTGATTCGCTGAATGATGATGGTTTTTCCGTACATCAATTCTTCCCTCATGACTGAAGAATCTAAAGTTAAAAAAAGTGTCTTGTTTCGAATCTGAATATCTTTCGTCCGAGTAGCAACAGCCTTTCCCATCATCTCTTCCCATGCTGCAATCACATCCATTTCCTTCAATTTTCCGTCCAGACGGTAGGCTTTCATTAACTTCTCAATTAATTCACCAATTGTAGCCTGGTTCGACGATCTTTTGAATTCATTCATAGTAATTGCTCTGAATTTAAAAAGGCAGAATTACCTGTTGCATCCACATCTGATTTTCCATTCAAAAAATCGGTATATGCTTCCTCTGAGTATATCTTTCCTTCGTGTACTACGTAATTTTTACTCTCGAAACCACTTTCTTTGAAAATAGTTTGAATTCGCTGAGGATCTGTATCGGTTACGAAAACCTGCCCAAAATGCTGCTGCGAAACCAATTCCATCAATTTTTGAACCCGCAAATGATCCAGCTTATCGAAAATATCATCTAACATCAATACGGGATTGACATTCAAATGACGTTTCAACCATTCGTACTGAGCGAGTTTCAAAGCAATCAAGAAGGACTTTTGCTGTCCCTGTGATCCGAATTTCTTAACAGGATGACCTTTGATCGTAAACAATAAATCATCTTTGTGTATACCAGCATTCGAATGTTGTGAAAATGCATCTTTTTGTTGATACTGGTTCAATAAATCTTGAAAAGAAATACTATTCAACTGTGAACGATATTCCAGATGAACTTCTTCTTGTTCGTTACCAATAAAATTATAATTTGCCTGAAAAACAGGGATAAATTCCTCTAAAAAAAGTTTACGTGCTTCATGTATAGCAGTTCCAACCAAAATCATCTGATCATCCCAAACCTCAATCGATTCACGATCAAACAAGCCATGCTCATACATATTTTTCAATAATGCATTCCGTTGATCCAAAATTTTATGGTAACGCTGAAGATCATCCAGGTATTTCCGGTTGAACTGTGAAATGATTCCATCCATCCATTTGCGGCGAAATTCACTCCCCTCAACAATTAAATCACGATCATAAGGCGAAATCATTACCGTTGGAAATTGACCGATATGATCCGCTAGTTTATCGTATTCATTTTTATTCCGCTTAAAAACCTTCTTTGCACCGCTTTTCACTGCACAATGAATATTGATCTCCTGCTCATTTTTGAACCAATTCCCCTGTACAACAAAAAACTGTTGTCCAAACCGGATGTTTTGACGATCCACAGCATTCAAATACGACTTACACATACTTAGATAGTGTAAGGCATCCAAGATGTTCGTTTTACCCGATCCATTCTGACCTGAAAAGCAATTTATTCCCGGTGAAAATGACAATTCGGCCTCTTCGTAATTCTTGAAATTAATTAGCTGGAGTGATTTCAAATACATGGAACAAAAATAGTGATTAGTGACTAGTGATTAGCCATTAGTAATTAGTTTTTTTCCAACACTTTTTACTATTGCCTATTGCCTAATCACTATTTTGCAAAACTTGTTCATAACTTACAATCAATAATTCAAAAAAAAAAACTATTTTTGTGGCGCTAAATTCGCAACAATGTTAGAAAATATTTCAGGATCCAATCTTAAAGATCAATTTAAATCGAACGACAAACTTCGAATCATTACGTATACCGTTGGAGGTGTCGTGGTTTTAATACTTGCCTATTTCTTATACAAACAATTTATTTGGAAACCGGCCAATGAAAAATCCAAAGAAGCTTACTTTGAAGGATTGAATTATGCTGAAAAAGATTCAACGGATGCTGCAATCGAAGCATTGAGACCGGTTGTAAAAAAATACGACGGGAAAATCGGTGGTGAAAATGCTCAATTCGTATTGGCTCATCAATTGATGGCAAAAGGAGAGTTCTCTAAAGCAATCGAAGAATTGGAAGGAGTTGATTTGAACGATACTTACTTGTCAGTAATGGCTGTTGGACTTCAAGGCGATTGTAAAAGTGAAATGAAAAAATACGATGAAGCAGCGGATCTTTACATTCAAGCGGCTGAAAAACAAGATAACGATTTGACAACACCTATGTACCTTTTCAAAGCAGGACTTTGTGCTGAAAAAGTAAATGATTTCGAGTCTGCATTGGAATTGTACAAACGTATCGATGCAAATTATCCGGAATACGGAAATCAAAAAACGATTAAAAAATACATAGCGAGAGCGACTAAAACTCAAAAATAATATGGCAACTGGTAATCGCAATTTGTCAGATTACAATAAAGATTTTGTTCCAAACGGTGCCGATTTTAGAATCGGCATTGTTGTTTCAGAATGGAACGATTCCATTACTACTAATCTATTGAAAGGAGCTATGGAAGCTCTTATGGAAAATGGCGTTAAAGAAGATAATATCTTGATCCGCTATGTTCCGGGAACCTTTGAATTGCCATTAGGAGCTCAATACATGTGCGAATTCACACAAGTTGAAGGGATCGTTGCTATTGGTGTTGTCATTCAGGGAGAAACCAAGCATTTCGATTTTGTCTGCGAAGGTGCAACACAAGGAATTAAAGATGTAACACTACAATATAACACTCCGATTTCTTTCTGTGTCCTTACTGACAATAACATCCAACAGTCAATTGACCGTTCAGGAGGGAAACATGGAAATAAAGGAATCGAATGTGCGATTGCCTGCATGAAAATGATCGCTTTGAAACGAGAATTCGAAACAGCTAGCAACGCAGGTAAATTTAATCAGAATTGATTTTATTTAGGCGTTTAGACTAAAAGACATTAGGCCATAGACAATCGAGGCCATTTATTACTATAAAAAATTTCAAGATGACACTTATAAAATCTATCTCCGGAATTAGAGGCACTATTGGTGGGAAAGTAAATGAAGGACTTACTCCTATTGATGCTGTAAAATTTGCTGCTGCCTATGGTACCTGGTTGAAAAACAGAAATGCAAATAAATCATTGAAAGTCGTGGTTGGCCGTGATGCCAGAATCTCTGGGCAAATGATTTCAGATCTTGTTATTTCAACATTAGTCGGACTTGGAATAGATGTCGTAAATCTTGGTTTATCTACTACTCCAACCGTAGAAGTTGCAGTAACTATGGAAAATGCACAAGGTGGAATTATCTTGACAGCAAGTCACAATCCAAAACAATGGAATGCTTTGAAGTTACTCAACGAAAAAGGAGAATTCATTTCAGGAGCGGATGGTGAAGAAGTACTTAACATTGCTGAACGGGAAGCTTTTTCATTTGCAGAAGTAGATGACCTTGGAAAAATAACAGAGACAGACGAATACTTAAAAAAACACATTGACGCAATTCTTGCACTTCCTTTGGTCGACAAAAAAGCTATTGAAGCAGCAAATTTCAAAGTGGTTGTAGATGCCGTCAATTCAACAGGAGGAATCTTTGTTCCTGCGATGCTCGAAGCACTTGGTGTTAAAAATATTACAAAACTATATTGCGATCCAACAGGACATTTCCCCCACAACCCTGAACCTTTACCGGAACATTTGACAGATCTTGCAGATAAGATCAAAGAAGTTGGAGCTGATGTAGGGATCACTGTTGATCCGGATGTTGATCGTTTGGCACTCGTTTGCGAAGACGGATCCATGTTTGGCGAAGAATACACCCTAGTTGCTGTAGCTGATTATGTCCTGACACATACGCCAGGCTCAACCGTTTCCAATTTATCTTCCACACGTGCTTTACGCGACATCACGGAAGCAAGAGGTTTGCTGTATTCGGCTGCTGCAGTTGGCGAGGTAAATGTTGTTACGAAAATGAAAGAAACCAAAGCGGTAATCGGTGGTGAAGGAAATGGTGGAATCATCTATCCTGATTTACATTACGGTCGCGATTCTTTGGTTGGAATTGCCTTATTTCTTTCTCACTTGGCACATAAAAAAATGAAAGTTTCTGAATTGCGTGACAGCTATCCAAGTTATACAATTTCAAAAAATAAAATCGAATTAACACCTTCCATTGATGTTGATTCAATTCTTGCCAAAATGGCTCAAAAATATGTTGACTGCGAAGTTGATACAGTAGATGGAGTAAAAATATACATCGACAAAGAATGGGTTCACCTTCGTAAAAGCAATACAGAACCTATCATTCGCATCTACTCCGAAAGCGCTACAGAACAAAAAGCAAATGATTTGGCGGAGCGCATTATTGGAGAGATTCGGGAGATGATTTGATTAATTGAATCAATCGTTTTTGGTCATTAGTCACTAGTTTTCTATTAACTAACAACTACCTTATTGGAACTTGCTCCCCCAAAAACTTCGGATCAACTCCAACTTTTACTTCGAAATAAGCTTTCACACAGGCGAACCATTCCCTGACTTTTGTCCGAAATCCTCCGAAGTTTTTCACATCCCCTGCGTCATAACCATAGGCTTCAATTCCAAAACGACGGGCAATGTAGACTGCTCTTTGGTTGTGAAAATGCTGGGATATTACAATGAATTTATTTTGTCCAAATACTTTTTGGGCCCTGATCATAGAGTCGTACGTATCAAAACCCGCAAAATCCAAGACAATTTTTGATTCGGGAATTCCTCTCGCTATTAATTCGGTTTTCATGTCCTCAGGTTCATTGTATTCTTTTGTACCATTATCACCACTCACCAAAACATGAGTAATTTTTCCTGATTGATACAACTTAACAGCTGCTTCAATTCTATTGAAAAAATAGGCATTTGGATTTCCATTTCCCAAAAAACGGCTCGTACCTAACATCAATCCAACTTTTACTTTGGGTAAATCATTTACATCCGTTTTCAAATACTCCTTACTTTCATAATAGACCGAAAAATTGGACCACAATAAAAAGAAAATCGGAAGGAATAATAGAAAGTATATAATTTTTTTTCGCCTTGAAATATGGGGTTTGGTACGATTTTTCATAAAAAATAGAAACTGAATTGAACGAATGGAGGACTTGTCTGTACAGCTAGAAAATTACGAATAAAAATTAATCCTATGAATAAAATAATCGCAGTAGTTGGTCTTTTTTTCGCTTTTAACAGCGCAATGGCAACAGAGAAGGAAATTATCAAATCGACCATCACAGAAGTAACGGTCTACGCTGAGGGAGCACAAGTCTATCGCAAGGCAAGTTACACTGTAAAACCGGGAGTTACCGAAGTCATCATTGAAGGAATTTGTCCGACGATCGATCCACATAGTTTGCAGGTAAAAGCAAGCGGAAGTGTTATTATTCTGGATTCAAAATACTCCTTATTTTATCCGAAACCGGAAGAAATACCTATCGAAGAAATTCCTTTAAAAATCCGAAAAGATATTTCCTTGCTGGAAGACTCGCTTCGTTCTTTGGAATTCGACATTCAGGATCTACAGGATGAAATTGATGTATTGATGCAGGCGAAAAATATACTTGCTAACAACGGCGCTATTCGCGGTCAAGGAAAAGTAAATGATTCCATCAATCTTTTGAAGCAAGCTGTCGATTATTACGCGACAAAAATGAATGAAATCAATAAAAAACTACATGCATTGAATCGTGACATGCACAAAAAAACAACCAAACAAAATGCTATGAATGAACGATTGGAAACCTTGCAGAATTATCAAACCAATGCCAATTTGAATCCCAAAGCGCAAGGGCCGATTCATCGAATTACAATTACACTTTCCTCCAAAGAAGCAACTACCGGAAAGTTCAATATTTCTTATCTTGTATCACAAGCAGGTTGGACGCCACTTTACGATTTAAGAAGTGATGTTTCAACTGGAAAAATCAATCTTAACTACAAAGCTCAAGTATTCCAAAATACTGGAATGGACTGGGATGATGTCCGCTTGAACATTTCTACCAATAATCCTTACCAAAATAAAACCAAACCGACTTTACATCCCTGGTATATCGATTACAATGTATTTCAACAAAACGTGTATAATGGCGGAACGGCAACGAATACAAATAATGTCGGGGTAATGTATAAAGTACAACCCTCTTCAGTGATGGAAGATCGAAAAAAATCACTCGGTTACGACAAAGACGATTTGGAAGAAATTAACGCTGAAACCTCCAACCAATTCACGCAAACCATCGAACACATGATTTCAGCTGAGTTCAGAATTGATCTTCCCTACACCATCAAATCCAATAATGAACAGTACATGGTCTTGGTGAAAAATGCCGATATCGCTTAAATTATTAATTTTGTTATACTTTTCATATTCATTTGAATCATCAATATATGGTAGTAATAAATTCATAATCGCAATAATTTCACGATTTTTGTTTCTTTTTAATTG
>CAIUKX010000443.1 GCA_903899795.1 uncultured Flavobacteriales bacterium | reverse complement strand
TTTTTTCTCTTTCTTCTTTTGGAATGGAAGCATGAGTCATTGTCGCCGGGTGACCAATCAACGATTCAACACCACCCAAAGATTCAGCCAAAACAAAAAGCTTAACATCTTTTACAATCTTGTGTGCATCTTTCAATTTATTTCCTTTCAAAGTGAAAGAAATCATACCGCCAAAACCACGCATTTGTCTTTTAGCGACATCGTGATTCGGGTGTGTTTCAAATCCCGGCCAATATACTTTATCAACCTTCGGGTGACTTGCTAAAAATTTCGCAACCACTTCTCCGTTTTCACAATGACGTTGAACTCTCAAATGCAACGTTTTAATTCCTCGGAGAACCAAGAACGAATCCATTGGCCCGCAAACTGCACCGGATGAATTTTGAATCCGGTACATCTCTTTCGCAATTTTTTCATCCGCAGTAACCAGAGCTCCCATGACAACATCAGAGTGACCTCCCAAATATTTGGTAGCTGAATGCATCACGATATCAGCTCCTAAATCCAAAGGTGTTTGTAAATAAGGTGTCGCAAAAGTATTATCAACACACAACATCGCTTTTGCACTTTTAGCAATCTTTGCCATTGCTACGATATCGATAATGTTCATCATTGGATTGGTAGGAGTTTCCACCCAAATCAATTTCGTGTTTTTATTGACCAAAGCTTTTACACTCTCCGGATTTCCCATGTCTACAAAGTGAAACTTAATGCCATATTTTCCAAAAATCGTATTGAAAAGTCGATACGTTCCTCCGTACAAATCGTTGGTAGAAATCACTTCATCACCCGGATTCAACATTTTAATGATGCAATCAATCGCTGCTAATCCTGAACCAAAACAAGCTCCGAACTTTCCATTTTCTATGGCTGCAATATTTTGCTCTAATGCATGACGAGTAGGATTCAAAGTTCTGGAATATTCATAACCTTTGTGATTTCCAACCCCTTCCTGTACATAGGTAGATGTTTGGTATATGGGTGTCATGATCGCGCCTGTAGCCTCATCAGGATGTACGCCGGCATGAATTGCTTTTGTTCCGAATTTCATGTTTTTATCGTTTTGTTTCTAATTTTTTCTTTTACAAAATTAGCAGAATAACCTCCAAAAGCAAAAAAGGGAGCCCGATTTGAGCTCCCGTTCATCACAATTTTTAATTTATTTGATGATCACTTTCTTTGTCATGGTTTGTTCTCCCATTTTTACTCTCACAAAGTAAACTCCGGTTGGATAGTTTTTTGTTGCAAGTTCTATGGAATGCACACCTTCTTTCAATGATCCTAAATTTTCATCTTCAACTAGTTGCCCCAAGGTATTTACCACATTGTATGACACAGACACTTGTTTCGGTAATGTTATTTTCAATGTTGCATCACTGCTGGTAGGATTTGGGAAAATTTCCAATTCTTCTTTCTCTGCCGTTTTCTTATTTACACCTACATTGATTCCTTCTGTTTCCAAAAAAACACCTGAATCCAAAATTCCATCACCGGCATCAGCGATTGCAATAATCATGTGGTAGGTCTGCCCTATTTGTACAGCTGACTTCGCTTCCAAAGTTGTAGTATAACCATCGTATTGAACATAGGTTGAACTAGCATTATACGGTGCTTGTGTTCCATCACCATTACTTACATAATAAGCGCTGTTAGTCGTGGCATTGATACTATTCACAAAAGTTCCGCTAAAGTTAGGTGTTTCAGCAATGTTTTGTTGCCCTGTAATTCCTGGTCCGGAAATAAAAATAGCAAAAACATCGTTGAAAGTTGATCCCACATATTCCGGATATTCTTCCGAACCGAAAATATAATGTAATCGGATCGTATCAATAGCTGGTATAAAATCAAATTCTAAAATGGAAGCGTCATGAGTACTCGTGCCTCCAATCAAAGTGGAAAGCATTGTATTTCCAGCAGCGGCATTATCAAAACCACAACCACTCATATTATTCGGACCTTGAGGACCATTTCCATTGTTGAAAATAGTACCGGTGTTCATGTGAATTCCAGAAGTTATTCCCAAATTAGTTCCATTCGCAGTGTAAAATGAAATGGAATACGGGTCACCCGTATGCACAACGTTCGACATAGACACATTAGGTCCCATCAAAATATTTTGATTCAATTCGTAGGGTGGTCCGGATGGAAAAGTAACCAATTGGCTATGGCTATAGGATAAAGCAAGTAGTGATAAGAGCGTTAAGTATGTATTTTTCATGTTAATTTAAGTTTTGTACAGTTATGTATTGATGGACTATATCAGTTCTTAAAGATACCAAAACAAAAAAAGGGAATGAACAACTCACTCCCTTTTTTCTTAATATGTGTTAATTATCTATTTAACGATCACTTTTTGTGTCATGACATCATCACCGATTTTCACTTTTACAAAGTAAACACCAGTTGAATAGTTTGCAGTTCCTAATTTAACACCATGAATACCGTCTTTCATCGACCCTAAATTTTCTGACTCAACAACTTGACCTAATGCATTCATCACTGTATAAGAAACAGAAGCAGGTTTAGGTAATGCAACTTTTAATGTCGCATCTCCATTCGTCGGATTTGGAAAAACTGAAACAGTTGCATCCATCAAACTAATTGTTTTCACACCAACATTTCCACCTGCAAATCGGATGTTATCAACCAACAGTACTGAACCTGCTTGAGAACCTCCGTCAATCATAATAATGACTGTGTCAGGTGCAGCAGAAACTGTTAATGGAACCGTAAATTGAGCATAACTACTTTGAGCCGCACTGAAAGAGAAGTTTCCTGTTGCTACCGGTACACCAGCCGCTTGAAGTGTCACTGAGAAAGATCCAGTAGCTCCGTTTTGCGGTGCCCATTTGTAGTAACCACTTACACTTGTAGGAGAAGCTAAGAAAGGTTTTCCTTTTGGTGTTCCTCCGCCAGTCATATCCATCGTACCATAAATCGCCATTGCTTGTAGGAAATTCATTGATCCACCCATATCTACTGAATCCGGTCGAAGTTGCATTGCGTATGTACCTTCTTGTGCATCTGTAGATTTTGTTACTGTTGCAGTGTTCGTTATTGCAGCAAACATTGTATTCATTGTAAACCATTCATTACAGTTTTCAGTTGTAATGTCTGACCAGTTTTCGAAACTCGGATTCGGAATTGGAGATGAAGTTGTATTTCCATCAACAAAACGAATATTATCTAGCTGAAACCAAGATCCAACAACAGGGTTACCATTATTAGTATTTGATGAGGTAAATCCTAATAACAATGAATCAGGCGTAACATTCAACGGATTGATTTTATACGCCATTCGTTGCCAGGATGAAGTATGCGTGCCTCCTATTGCAATCATTTTCATTTCGAAAGGTACTCCATTCAACTTCATCATCAAGATAACGTTAGCTGAATCACCTGCTTGAAGATCATATTTTGCATCGAAAACAATTGAATCTGCGCTCAATGTGAAAGGAACTCCTCCTTGAGGTCCATTATTACCGATACTTCCTAATAAAACAAATCCAAATGTAGGATTCATAGGATCTCCAACAGTATTCAATTTTACTGAACTTGTCAAATTTGACGCATCTGAAGATTTTTCAACAGCCATTGGAGTTGTCGGCATAATACCAAAAGCATGGTAGGAGTTCATCCAGGAAGTAGGTTGTGTAGCAACTGTGTTTACTGTCCACATGTTGAAACTCGGGTTGTACAATTGATCTTGTGCTTTAGCAAGATAGGTTAACGTTAAAGTTGTTAAAATAAGTAGTATTCTTTTCATACGTAGTACTTTTAAAAATTAGTCA
>CAIUKX010000442.1 GCA_903899795.1 uncultured Flavobacteriales bacterium | reverse complement strand
TAACATTTTTCAGCCCAAAGAAGAACCAGAGATCCAACCAGCTCCCCAACAGTTTGAAGAAGGTGAAATCAGGGGCACCAGTGCAGATGAAACCTCAGTAATCACAGACCTGTACTAGAAACTGTAACAGCTGCATTGTTTGAACTTACCCATGCATTGGATACAGCTGGTGTACCTGAACCTGTCAATTGGGTTGTTGAACCAATACAAACGGAAGAACTTCCTGTTATTGTAGCTGCATTTACAGTAACAATAACGGTTGTTGTACAGCCATTGTTATCCTTATAAGTTATTGTTGAGGTACCTGCAGCCCATCCGGAAACCAGACCGGAAGAATTCACAGTTGCCACTGATGTATTTGAACTTGACCATGGTAAAAGTGTTGCTGGTGTTCCTGAACCTGTTAGTTGAGTTGTTCCCGATTTACATAATGTGAGAGTCCCTGTAATGGCGGGTGCTGAAATAGTAACAGTTGTTGTTTTCGTACAACCGTTAGTATTCATATAAGTAATAGTAGTTGTTCCCGCAGAAACTCCGGTTACCAGTCCTGTATTCGAAACGGTTGCAACTGCTGTATTCGAACTGGTCCATGGTGTTGTTGCATTTGCAGTTGCTGATCCTGTCAACTGGGTCGTTCCTCCTGAACATGCTGTCAGCGTACCTGTAATTGTTGGCAATGCATAAACTGTAACTGTAGCTGTTTTAGAACATCCTGAATTATCTTTGTAAGTGATCACTGCTGTACCTGCTGCAATTCCTGTTACCAAACCTGCTGATGACACAGTTGCAACAGTTGAATTGGAACTAGCCCAAGGTGTAGTTGCATCTGGCGTTCCGGATCCGGTTAATTGCGTTGTACTTCCAACACAAACAGTTAATGTACCTGAAATAGTTGGTGAAGGGTTTACAGTAACGATGACATTATCTGTTGCTGTACAACCGTTTCCATCTTTGATAGTTGCCGTATAGGTGGTCGTTGATGTAGGATTTGCAGATGTTGAAGCAGTCGCCGTTGAACTTAAGTTTGTAGAGGGAGACCATGTGTAAGTTACTTGATCATTAAACAGAATTGTCCAATCTTGTAATGTACCTACATTTCCTGTAGCATTATCAATTACAGTTAAAGTCCATGTTCCGTTTACTGCTGAACCCGAAGTAATTCCTGTAAATGATGAATATGGGGCATAGTTCGACCATAATGGTGCTTGTGTACTATATCCAATCGTTGATCCACCTGAAGGAACAAAACATGCCCCTATAAAATCAGGTCCTTGACCTTCCATATTATGTAACCAAATTGTACTTCCATTTGGAGCAGTCAATTTCACTTCTAACTCACTCACATCCGGATGATCAATATTCAAACATACTTTATCAATCACTGAAGACGAATAAGTCGTTGGATTTACTCCCGAAACTGTAATTGTTGAAGTAACTCCAGTTGTATTATTGTCTGTGATGGTAACATCATTTGCATTGAAATATTGCTCTACCCCTGTAGTTGTTAAACCTGCAGCAGACATGGTGAGTGGTATTGAAGCACCTGAACAAATAGCTACATCATTTCCAGCATTCGTCAGCGGAAGAGGATTTACGGTAATTGTAATCGAATCTTTAAACACACACCCTGAAACTGCATCAGTTGCCGTAACTTTATACATCGTAGTTGATGTAGGACTTGCAACCGGATTGAAAACGCTTGTCGAACTCAATCCGGTTGAAGGTGTCCAGATGTATGTAGCTGAGGTAATATCTTCAGTTGTAATTTGTGAACTTATTCCTGAACCAGCACAGTAAGCTTTTGGTTCAGCCTGAATCAATAAAGGAGAAGCCCCTGAATAAGTAAAGGAACTGATCAAATACTCACACACATCATTTGCATAACCATCGAACATGATATAAATCGGTTCACCGGGAATCAATCCCACGATAGTTTCAGTATGTGTTCCCGCAGTATATGGATTGGTTCCACTTGAAGTCGGTACTTGTTCGAAAGAAGTTAATCCGCTATTCAATGGTCGCAATACGACTAATTGTGCACCATAACTCAAACTACAGTTTTGTACAGTAAAACTGATGGTTAAAATTGAACCTGTTGGCTGAATCTTAAACCATGAATCGTTATCAATTGAAAAGGGGACAACACTTACACTCGATAAGTTTGTTCCTGTTACATCTAAATTATCATAACATTTACTTGTCCATCCTGAATAATTGGTCAGATTACATTTATAGGTTGCCAAAGCCGGAGATTCTCCCGCTACCCCCGTTCCATATTCCGAAGGTGCATTTGTTCCGAATGTTAAAGTTGCATTTACAAATATTCCGGCACCTCCCAAATATGCACTGGTTACACAAACCTGCCAGGTTCCATTACCTGTTCTGACATTGTTATTTACATTGCAAAAATCAAAGTCAAAATCATTAGGACGAAAATATCCTGTGAATGGTGCTGTACCGTTATCCAAATCACCTGGAGAATTTACTTGTGTCAAGACTGTATTTGTAAAATTTGCTCCTGTGTATGAACCATATCCTCCGACAACCAAACTAAAGGTCGTACCGTCAGGGGCCTTCAGGGAAACATCAATCTGTGACATATCCGGATGCGTAATATTCAGCGTCACTGATTTTAAACCTAAATCGTGATTCAAAACACTACTTATTCCTGTTACCGTGATATTTTTACAAACTGAACCCCCACTAGTAAATGAAGAGCTTCCAGAAGCAGTAGAGAATGACTGTGAAAATGAAGAACCAATCGTCAATAGAACAGTTGACACCCCTACAATCCAATTCATATTAAATCTTTTCATTACGGTAAGATCAGGTGGTTATTTTTGAATTTTGGCAGATTGGATAGTATACTTTTCGGCAAACTTCGGATCAATTGCTTTTACTTTTTCAGCAATTTCAGGCAATCTGTTTTCTTGTTTACATCGCTGTTCCAACGATTTACTAATAAAAACCCTTAACTCATCTTTCGCTTGATCCAATTTTACAATTGTATTTTCCTTTTCCTGAGGATTTATCCATACATCTGCTTTTACCTTTTGATCCAATTTCTGAACGATTTCAATCTTTCTATCCAATTTCTCTAACAGTAAATTTGTTTCCTGAGAATTAAAAACTACTTGGGAAGAGGCTTTGATTTCTGATTGAGCAAAAACTGAATTTCCACATGAAAGAAATAGTAAAACGGTTAAGCAGATTTGTGGCCTTTTTGAAGACTTTTTTTGAGTGATAGTTTTAGTAATCATAGTGTGCTGCGTGCTATAGTTGACGCAAAAATAGGGCAACACCAAAGGATAAAATAATATCAATAGGACTGATTCATGAATCTAGCCAAACAGCAAAAATATGTACCGTACTAATTCAGGAATTCATACATTTAAGAAGGTAAAAAAAGAACGTAAAACAACTTAACTACAAGTAAACCAAGATCCTAAAAAGGTTACTTAAAAAATTCAAATACCGTGTATCGATTTCAATATTCCTTCAAAAAATGACCTTTAAATACGTCATAATTGACATATTCTTGCTCTTTTTAGGTGGTATCTTCAGCACTTTATTCTCAACGTATGGAAACTTTCTCTCGACCTCGTACACCTTACTTCTACTTTGCCACTGTCAAACAACAACACAATTAATCTGCAATTTGTAATCTGCCAATCTTTCGTTTAAAGTCTATAAAAACAAAAAAAAAGCCTCGAAAGGCTCTCTATATCTCTAAATTATTTGACCTTACCGATCATCTCCATCATTATCGATACGGCATTCACATTCATTTGCCTCATCTCTGTCATCATCGTCTTCATGTTTTCCACATTCTCCACCTTTATGGTGTCCTTTCACATGCTCTGAAATGAAATTTCCATTCGCATCAAAGATGGATTTCGTTTGAACATTGTCATTCATGAAAACAGCACAGTAATTTACCCCTTTTTGAAACCAGGTAATAGAAGCTGCTCTGGAATATCTTGTATTAAAAGCCGTTGTTGTAGCAGTCGGAACGTTTTTCACATCCACAATCGGGCAAGTAACATGGTGTCTTTTCTTTCCAAATAAATGAAAATCCTTCATTTTGTTACAAGAGAGTGTAAGTAAAGCCAATCCCAATACCAGAAATATACTTTTCATAATTTTAATGTTTTTACATTTAACTTCATGAAAATATTACTAATTCACCAATAAAAATGTTAAAATTTCAAATTTAACATTTGAATACATCCAACCCCACTGGATTTATTTAAATAAACAATCTGCAAAATCTTTAATAAATGACAACAGGACTTTTATAAGTTCAATTATCGAGGCGAAAGTCAAATTTTAATCCGGAGTTTACACTCGTAAATTTTAACGATGGCAAGTAAGCTTTTAAAGGTTCCCCTCCACCCAATTCACTCCTTTTTGTAGTAAACTCAAGGTCTTAGCTTCTCTCGATTCCTTTTCAGGCTGAAGATTATACTCCCAATTAGCTGTGGCTGGCAAACTCATTAAAATCGATTCGGTACGACCGCCAGAAAACAACCCGAATTTAGTTCCTCTGTCGTGCACCAAATTAAATTCGACATAACGTCCTCTGCGTATGTTCCTCCATTCCAATTCCTCAGCTGTCACTGGAAGATTTCTTCCTAATTCAGCTTGTTGATTGTATAAATTCACAAAATTATCTCCCAATTCAATGCAAAAATGGAATAACTCCTCTTTTGACAACCCTGATTCTTCCGTTTGGTGATCAAAAAAGATTCCACCTATTCCCCTTGTTTCATTTCTGTGAGGAATGAAAAAATAATCATCTGCCCAAATTTTGAATTTTTCATACAATTCTAGATTGTATTTGTCGCAAATTTTCTTTAATCCCTCATGAAACATTTTTGCCTGTGAAGGAATTATGTAATGGGGAGTCAAATCTATTCCTCCTCCAAACCAAAAGGTTCCGCTGTCCAACTCAAAATAGCGAACATTCATATGAATAATAGGTACATGCGGACTATGTGGATGTAATACGATGGAAACACCTGTGGCAAAAAATTCATTTCCATTCAATCCCAATTGCTTCTTCATGACATCAGAAACAGGACCGTGTACAGCCGAAAACGCCACACCACCTTTCTCCAACAATCCACCATTGCGGATGATTCTGGTTCGGCCGCCACCACCTTCTTCACGTACCCATTCATCTTCAATGAACCGAGCAATTCCATCAACACCTTCCAAACGTTCACAAATCCTCGCCTGTAAGGCTTTCATTTCATTTGCTATGAATTCTTTATTCATATGTTTCTGCTAATTTGATCAGTTCAAAATCTTCCTGCTTCATGATAAAGCAATTGTTATTTTCATAACCATTACCTGTTCCTCTTTGAACCATTTTAAAGTTACTCATCACTCCAGTCGAAGGATTTTTTTCCAAAAGGTATTTGAGACAGAAATAAAGCATCACATCATAGCCTTGAACAGCCATTTTCGTCATATCTGCTCCGTAATTTTTCCTGTATTTTCTCGCTAGATTTTTCATTGAATCATACGAATAATTGAAATCATTCGGAGCTGAAAAATGGAAATTAAATTTGTTTTTGTATGATTCGTTGATTCCGTCAAACTGCATCCAATCTTTGGTACCGAATACTGAAACCATATCATTTTGATTATTTGTCACCGAAAATAACGCATTCATGAATTTGGTGGCTGTAGCTTCATCTGTGGTTGGCACAACAAAGAATGTACTTCCTCCTTTTTTGATAAATGTCTTGAAATCCTGCAAATTGGTTTCAATCAATTTCGGTCGAGTGCCTTTGAAAGGTAAATTCATATAAGCCATCCGAAAACGTTCGTACAATATCAAATCCTTTTGTGAAACAGGTTTTACCAAAATATTCTGATCATTCCCTCCTTTATTCAACAAATACTTGGCAGCACCTTCAATCAAAGTCACATCTGATGGAATAGCTGAAAAGACGTAAGGATTTCCTTTGAGGATATCCGAATTAACAGCCACCGGACAAATGTATTTCACCTTATGATCTTCGCACCACCTCGCTACCACATTCATTTTATCTGGAAACAAAGGACCTATCACCATGTCAACATCTTGAAAATCGCTTTTCTTGAGTATTGCTTTGAGGGACATCGTATCGTTTTGCGAATCATAAATCCGAATCGTTGCTCTCAATCCTGCTTTTTCTAAAGAATCGATTGCCAATTGAGCTCCCATGTAAAATTCTGTAGATAAATCAGAGACAGTAGCCGAATAACCAGCTCCCTTGTCTAAAAAGAAAGGCAGTAAAATGGAAATTTCATATTCCTTTTTCCGTTTAAAAATAAACGTTGAATCTACTTTCTTCACTTCAACAGGTTTCACCTGACGAATTTCAACCTTCTGAATTTTTTCCTTCCGAACCGGTATTTTGATTAAATCTCCGTTACGGATTTTATTGTTTCTCAAACCGTTTACAGACTTCAAATCCTCTACAGGAACCATGAAGCGTTTGGAGATACTATAAATCGTTTCATGAGGCAAAACAATATGCTCAATGATCGTATCTGTAAAACTGATTTTAATATCCTTGTTCGATTTCGGCCTGTTGGGATCAACTACCACTGGTACCGGCATCGTACCACCTGGAATTACTAGTTCCTGTCCAACCTTTACACCATTTTCTGTACCTGGATTCGCCTTGATGATTTCATCAACGGTAACACTGTATTTTTTGGAAATTCCAAACAAGGTTTCTTTCGACTGTACAACGTGCTTGATAATTTTAGGTTCGACAGGATTTTCCGGCGAAATAACAACATCCGCTATTTCTCCCTTTTTCAACTCCTCTTTTACAGGAATCAAAATTTTCTGTCCGGACTTAATTCCATTTTCAACACCTGGATTGGTCGCAACTATATCTTCAACATCGGTGTTGTACAAAACGTGAATCCCCCACAATGAATTTCCATCCTGAACAATGTGCACATAATACTTTTTACCATCCTTTTCTTCAATTTCCGCATGCTTCGGCTGCGCAAACAACTGAATGGAACTCAATAAAAAAATGGCAATTATCCAATATTTCATTTTTTATTTTTTTATCCCTGCATATTTTGTTACGGACAGCTCGTGAGCTATCCCTACGCATTTTAATATTCAAAATTAATCATTCAAAATTCAACATCAACACAATTATTCCCATTCAATCGTTGCTGGTGGTTTGGAACTGATATCGTATGTTACACGATTAATTCCTTTCACCTGATTGATAATTTTATTTGAAATTTTTGCCAAAAACTCATACGGCAGGTGACACCAATCTGCTGTCATTCCATCGGTTGAACTCACCGCTCTCAATGCTACAGCATTTTCGTAGGTCCTTTCATCTCCCATAACTCCTACTGATTGAACCGGAAGAAAAATTGCTCCGGCCTGCCAAACATCATTATACAATCCATCTTCTTTCAATCCTGAAATAAAAATGTGATCAACTTCCTGCAGAATTCTAACTTTTTCAGCCGTCACTTCTCCTAAAATACGAATTCCTAAACCTGGTCCCGGGAATGGATGTCTACCTAAAATCAACGGATCAATTCCCATCGATTTCCCCACTCTTCTGACCTCATCCTTGAACAATAATCGTAAAGGCTCAACCACCTGTAATTTCATATAATCCGGCAATCCACCTACATTGTGGTGAGATTTAATGGTTTGAGACGGTCCTCCATTTACAGAAACCGATTCAATCACATCCGGATAAATTGTTCCTTGTCCCAACCATTTCTCATTTTCAACCAATTTTGATTCTTCATCAAAAACATCAACAAACACCTTACCAATGGCTTTTCGCTTCAATTCAGGATCTGTCAGACCACTCAATGCGGCATAAAATTTAGCGGAAGCATCAACACCTTTTACATTCAACCCCATTCCTTTGTAAGAATCCAAAACCGATTGGTATTCATTCTTACGAAGTAACCCATTATCCACAAAAATACAATGAAGGTTCACCCCAATCGCTTTATGTAACAATACCGCTGCTACGGAAGAATCAACTCCTCCCGATAAACCTAAAATCACTTTGTCATCACCTAATTTCGCCTGCAAATCACTTACCGTTGATTCTACGAATGAATCAGGGGTCCAGTTTTGGGTACATTGACAAATGTCAACAATATAATTCTTTAAAAGAACAGTACCTTCCAACGAATGATATACTTCAGGATGAAATTGAATTCCATACGTTTGCTCTCCTTGAATATGATATCCAGCAACTTCAACATCTGTTGTACTGGCAATAATTTCGTAATGTGAGGGTACTTTTTTGATCGTATCACCGTGCGACATCCAGACTTGTGACCCATTTGTCATTCCTTTTGTTAATTCATGACTTTGATCCACAAAAGAAAGATTTGCTCTTCCGTACTCACGAATTGTAGAGGGTAAAACCTCTCCACCGTAGTTATTGGACAAATATTGCGCTCCGAAACAAACTCCCAATAATGGCAATTTACCTTTGATTTCACTTAAATCAGGCCGCGGGGCATTTTCATCACGTGTCGAAAAAGGACTTCCGGATAAAATAACACCTTTGATGGAAGCATCCAATTCCGGAACTTTATTCCAAGGATGAATTTCACAATAAACATTCAGTTCTCTCACACGGCGGGCAATCAATTGCGTATACTGTGAGCCAAAATCGAGGATAAGGATCATTTCTTTCATGCCACAAAGATACTATGAATATCTATTTACCAAATTGATCCAAAAGAAAACTTTTAGAAACTGTCTAAATTTATTTGATAAACAGATTTTATTGAATTTTTCGTTCAAAAAATGCAAGTTTTTCAGTAATAATGGATTTTTATTCCTTAAAAACTTAAAGGATTTTGAGCGGAAAAGACTTAAAATATGGAAATCACAATAAATTTATACAGTTTCTTATAGTTCAAACAACAAAATCACAAGAACAACTCTAAAGTCCGTAATCGACTGACAATTTGACTCAAAAAAAATATTGGAACAGTTTTAGACGAAACCGAAGAAATTAAACCTGATATTTTGAATACAAACTATCAGAATTTACGTTATTTTTGGACCTCTTAAAAACTGTAATACGGACATGATACAAGGTATTTTAAAAAAATTATTTGGTGATAAATCGGCAAAAGACCGCAAAACCTACCAACCAATTATCGACAAAACGCTCGAATTTGCAGCAAAATTTCAATCCTTATCAGACGACGAATTACGTGCAAAAACTCCTTATTTTCAAAATCTTGTAAAAGAAGGAATCCAAACATTGGAAAATGAAATCACCGCTTTAAATGAAAAAGCGAACGATCCTGCAACCCCAATATACGATAAAGAAGCGATCTTCGAAAAATTAGATAAACTGTCTAAAAGTGTTGATGAGAAAATTGAAGAAATTCTGGAAAGCATCTTACCGGAAGCATTTGCGGTTATCAAAGAAACTGCTCGCAGATGGGCAGAAAATGGACAATTGGTTGTCACATCTCAACAATTTGACCGTGATTTAGCTGCAAAAAAAGACGGAATTACTTTCGACGGAGACAAAGCTATCTGGCACAACAAATGGACAGCTGCCGGTGCTGAAGTAGAGTGGAAAATGGTTCACTACGATGTTCAGTTAATGGGGGGAGCCGTACTACACCGAGGAAATATTTCAGAAATGCAGACCGGGGAAGGAAAAACCTTGGTTGCAACACTTCCTGTATACCTGAATGCACTTGCAGGAAAAGGGGTTCACCTTGTAACTGTCAACGATTATTTGGCAAAACGTGACTCTGAATGGATGGGACCTTTGTATCAATTTCATGGTTTAAAAGTAGACTGTATTGATAAACACCGTCCAAATTCTCCTGAAAGACGTGAAGCATATTTAGCAGACATTACCTTTGGAACCAATAATGAATTTGGTTTCGACTACCTGCGTGACAATATGGCAGGAAGCATTGAAGACCTTGTTCAACAAAAACACCATTTCGCGATCGTCGATGAGGTCGATTCAGTTTTGATCGATGATGCAAGAACACCATTGATCATTTCAGGACCAACTCCCCGTGGAAACGAACACGAATTTCACCAGTTAAAACCACGTGTGGAAACAATTGTTGCTGCACAAAGACAATATGTTAATCAATGCTTGGCGGATGCTAAAAAATTGCTGACTGTCATCAACACCCCTGTTGAAGACAAAAAAGATGCAAAACAAATGTTGGACGATGGAGGAATTGCCTTGTTGAGAGCTCATAGAGGTCTTCCGAAAAACAAAGCATTGATCAAGTTCCTTTCTGAACCAGGAATCCGTTCTCATTTGCAAAAAGTAGAAAATTTCTACATGCAGGATCAAAGTAAAAACATGAAGAAAATCGACAAAGAACTTTTCTTTGTGATTGACGAAAAAAACAATACAATTGAATTAACAGATAAAGGAATTGAGTTGATTTCCGGTTCGGATGATAAGGATTTCTTTGTCATGCCGGATATCGGTCTTGAAATTGCTAATCTTCAGAAACAAGGACTTGAAAAAGATAAATTCCAGGAAAGCAAAGACGAATTAATTCGTGAGTACAGTATCAAATCCGAACGAATTCACTCTGTAACCCAATTATTAAAAGCCTATTCACTCTTCGAAAAAGAAGTTGAGTACATCATTATGGATGGAAAAATTAAACTGGTCGATGAACAAACAGGTCGTGTAATGGAAGGACGTCGATACTCCGATGGACTTCACCAGGCAATTGAAGCGAAAGAAAACGTTACAGTAGAAGATGCTACACAAACGTACGCTACGATCACCCTTCAAAACTACTTCCGTATGTACCACAAATTATGTGGTATGACTGGAACTGCGGAGACTGAAGCAAAAGAATTCTGGGACATCTACAAATTAGATGTTGTAGTAATTCCTACCAATCGATCCGTAATTCGTAAAGATCAAAACGATTTCGTCTTCAAGTCAGCTCGTGAAAAATACACAGCTGTTATAGAGGAAATCGAGCGATTAGTTGCAGAAGGAAGACCTGTATTGGTTGGAACAACAACTGTTGAAATTTCAGAATTATTGAGTAGAATGCTCAAAATGAAAGGAATTGCTCACCAGGTATTAAATGCAAAATACCACCAGCAAGAAGCTGAAATTGTTGCAAATGCCGGTAAATCAGGCGCTGTAACAATCGCTACCAATATGGCGGGTCGTGGAACAGACATCAAATTAGGTGAAGGTGTTAAAGAAAAAGGTGGTTTGGCGATCATTGGTACTGAAAGACATGATTCACGTCGTGTAGACAGACAGTTAAGAGGTCGTTCAGGTCGTCAAGGTGACCCGGGTTCATCTCAATTCTTCGTATGTCTCGAAGATGATTTAATGCGTAAGTTTGGTTCTGAAAGAATTGCGAAATTGATGGATAGAATGGGACTAAAAGAGGGGGAAGTAATTACCCATAGTATGGTTTCAAAATCCATTGAAAGAGCACAGAAAAAAGTGGAGGAAAATAACTTCGGAATGCGTAAACGTTTACTTGAATATGATGACGTAATGAATGCGCAACGTAAAGCCATCTACAAAAAACGTCACAATGCACTATTCGGTGACCGTTTGGATTTAGATACGGACAATATGTTCTACGATCTTGCAGAGTCAATTGTTTTACAACATGGCGGTGGAAGTGGTTTCGAAGAATTTGAAATGGATTTGTTACGTATTTTAGGTGTTCAATCACCTGTTGATCAAGCGGAATACCAAACAATTGATAAAACAGCGTTAACTGAAAAAGTGTACGACGAAGTCGTTGCTCATTACAGACGTAAAAACGAAAGAATAACAGCTAAAGTTTTACCTCAGATTCAACACATTTTCGAATCACCGAACAACCAGTTCAAGAACATCGTTTTCCCTTTAACAGATGGACGTAAAGAAATTCGTGTTGAAGTAAACATTGAAGCAGCTTACAAATCCAATGGAATAGAAATTGCCAAAGAATACGAAAAAAGTGTAACACTTGGCATGATCGACAACGAATGGAAGGAACATTTAAGAGAAATGGATGATCTGCGTTCAGCAGTTAACAATGCTACCTACGAACAAAAAGATCCTTTATTGGTTTACAAATTAGAATCTTTTGACTTGTTCAAAAACATGCTTCAACGCTTGAACAGAGAGACTACTGAGTTACTTATGCAGTTGGATCTTCCGGAAGCTGAAGAAATCGAAAGTACAAACAAGTCGTTGGCGAAACAGGATAATTATTCCAAAGCTCAGACCAATCAACAAGCTCCAGCCGGTAAAGAACGTTCTAACTCTAATACAACAAGGGTACCTCAATTCCAAGGAAGTGAAGGATATGACCAAGCTATGCAAAATTCTTATCAACAAGTGGAAAGACAGCAGCCTGTAGTTGCTGAACCTAAAGTGGGAAGAAATGATCTATGCCCTTGCGGAAGTGGTAAAAAATACAAACAATGCCACGGTAAATAAACTGTGAAATAATATACTTTATCTACAAACTACCCTTAGGGGTAGTTTTTTTTTTGACTAAAAATTCTAAATATCAAGCTTTTTAACTTCATTTTCCACATTCAAACACACAGTAG
>CAIUKX010000441.1 GCA_903899795.1 uncultured Flavobacteriales bacterium | reverse complement strand
GTTCAATTCAAAAATTGATTGTTGAGTAAAAACAAGTAAGGCTGGTTCGAAAGGATCAGCCTTTTTTAATATATATCAATATGAAAATGATAATAGCATTAGACCTCATATTATTTCTAATTGTAGTATTTTTTATCTATGAAATTTACAGATCTCTCAGAATTTTGAGAACAAATAAACCTCATTTGAATAGCGAATTAGAACGATTGAGAAAAATCCGAATTGAAAAAGGATTGGAATAATTGATAAAACAGCGGTGTTTCAGAAAGAACTCACCGCTGTTTTTTTAAAGTGAATTCAAAAATTTCAACAGTGCAGCTCTGTCAGCTGCTGACATTTTTCTGAAATTTTCTCTTGCAATGATTGCTTCTCCGCCGTGCCAGAGGATGGCTTCTGTAATATTTCTTGCTCGACCATCGTGTAAAAAATAGGAGTGATTATTTACCGCCTGTGATAATCCGATTCCCCAAAGAGGAGGAGTTCTCCACTCAGTTTCAAAAGCCAGGTATTCGGGGCGAGTGTCAGCCAAATTACTTCCCATGTCGTGTAGAAGTAAATCGGAATATGGATAGATCATCTGATTGGAAATATCAGGAAATGCTACATTTACAGCTGTTCTATGATTTGGGACATGACAATTGATGCAGGTGGCGGAACCAAAAAGTTGTCGGCCTCTGATTACATCCGGGTCTTGAACATCTCTTCGAGCGGGGACAGCCAGTGTTTTCATGTAGAAGACGGTGGCATATAATAGGCTATCCGAAAGTTCTTTTTCATCGTTCAAATGATCGTATTGGCTTTGGTTAAATGAAGTTTCGGAAGGAAAAATCATATTTGTTAACCCTATATCCTGAGAAAAAGCTGCTGCAATTTGCTGCATCAAAGAAGGCACGCCAGCTTTCCAGCCAAAGCGGCCAATAGAAGTTTTTTGCTCCTTGATATTCCAGACGTAATTTGCTTTTCCGGAAATCCCATCTCCATTTGAATCATACGTATCTTCATGGGATAAAATTTCCCATTCTGGAATAGCCTCCAGTAATCCCAGTCCGAAAACTGGACGTGCAAAACGTGGGGAAATCAAGGTAGAGACTGGAAGAAGAATGTAAGTATTGTTTATAGAAAAAGTTGGTTTTCTTAGTTCATAGGAAGTTCCATCTTGAAAATAACCTGTTTCGTAGGTGTAACTAACCGTTACTGTTGCTTCAGGTTGTGTTCCGAAAATGGCTTTGGTTTGTAATTGAGATCCGAAACCGGGTACATTGAGTGGAGCACCGTGTTCATCTTGACCGGGTTCACTGACTTTCAGAAATAATGAAGCCGAACTTCCACCATCGGCTGGGGCATCACCACGGCCGTCGTTGATGTGGCAGGAAGCACAGGAAACAGCATTGAAAATAGGGCCTAGACCCGAGTTTTTTGGAGCTGGTGCGGTTACAAATGTCGAGCTGAACATCAAATCTCCTGTGTTATGTGTCGTGGACAATTCTCCTGACAATGTAGGGAAAGCTTCACCATAAGCACCTGAACCATGATCATAGACGGTTTGCTTTCCTCCGGCTAGCCAATCACTTTCATCATAGGACTCTATCATCCCATTTTTTTTACAGCTGAATAATAAAGATGAAAGTAGAAACAGTAAAAAAGAGTATTTGATCATTTTTTATTTCACGTAGGTTTGTACAAAAGGGATCAGATCAGATTCCAACACATCCTTTAAGTCATTAATTGCATTGATCGCATTTTGAATTTGTACATGCTGATTGATAATTGCGGATGAAAATGGACCGTTGATGTTATTTAATGAAGCGATGGCAGCATTGATTTTTGTATTGATGTTTTGATCCAGGGATAAATTATATTTCTTAACAAAATCTTCAAGTCCCAGATTGTCTGTTGAGAATTTTCCGTGGTACACATTCTGAACGCTGATAATATTGTTCGTGAAATCGTTTAAGGAACTCATAGCAAACGGTGACTCTTCCAATGATGGGTCTTGTGCTAAATAAGGATCCTTGATTTTTTCATTTCCGACTTCATTGCAGATATCAATCATCGCATTGACAATTTCCATATAGACATCTTTTTCGGTATGGTAATATGGATTTGATGTACTTGGAGTAGTGAAATAGTTGTAGTAATTATTGGCAGTTGCTGTGCTCCACTTGGAAGACAGGTCTTGTGTCAGCGTTTTTATGTTTAAACCCAATGCAATCAGGTATTCTTTTTCCCGAGCAGTGAATTGATCATATGTTTTTGTTCCTCCTTGTCCGAAAAGTAAATATTCCATCGGATGGAATCCTTTCAAGGCATCGTCAAGATTATTGATTTCAACCTCAGAAAATGTCATGGAGCTTGCCAAAACACTATCCAATGAATTATAGTCGACAGGCCAAGTGTCAATTCTCGGATCAATATTATCCGATTCAACCGGGCCGTATAAAAATCCTTCCGATTGTTCCCAGATTTGTCGGGTTGATTTCCATAAATCGCGGCAAATAGTCAAACCTGATGCACTTGGTGATGCACAAAAAGAGGTAACAGCATCGTATAAACTGCTGGTACTGGCTGCCAGCTCATTGTATGCCACCACATCTACATTGGTCGCCAATGAATTTATTACATCTTGCTGTGTTGTATCCGCCGGAGCAGGTGTAGGATTCTTCTTTTTACAAGCTGCAAGGATTATAATTGATAATCCGATGAGTGTATATGTTTTAATCTTTTTCATGCTATTATAATTGTATAGTGATCATTTCCGAATTGATTGATACTAGATATTCTTTTAAATTAGTTGTTGCTGGTGTATTAATAACTTTGCCGTTTATATCATAGGAACTTCCATGGAGATTGCAGAAGAAGCCAGTTTTTGTTGCGATCAAAGCATTCGCCTGATGCGTACATTTTAATTCAAATGCTTTGTAAAATTGATTTTCATTTTTGACTACTGCAATATCATATTCCAGTTTTACATTTTTTACAATCACAAGATTTGATCCTTCTAGAAATTGCGAGAAAGGAACTCGAATTGAGTTTTCTACTATTTCCGATTCAAAATAGTGCAGGGGTGAGCAGGAATCTAATGATTTTAGAAGTAGGGCAACACCAGTGATGCTTGCACACAATTTACAGGATTCTTTGATGAAATTTCTTCTTTCGAGTTGCATAAAAATGGTTTTAAAAACTGTAACCTAAGCCAAGATTTACAAAATGCTGATTTCGATAAAACGGCTGACTTTGCGGGTATGGATTCACAATTAGCAGAGGATTGTAATCTCCTGTCATTCTGTAGGAATAATCCAATTTGATCATGACTCCTTTGTGAGGAAGAAAACTAATTCCTGTAACAATGTACTGTTGGTTCAATGCATTGTTGATTATACCGTTTTCCGGAATTCTTAAATTCATGTTGATGTTTTCATAACGTGAAAAAAGAATCAATGCTTTTTGTGTTTTGTGTAAAAGATTATAGCCGATTTCACCATAAAATCCTGAAATACTTTGTGGTGTATTATTGGCGTAGGCTCTGTTGATATCAGAAGCATTCGGTATATTGACAAATGCCGCCAGTGCTTTTATAGAGAAGCCTTTATTCTTGTATTGGATATTAGCCTCTACTAGTTCAACTGGAGTTCCAAATAAGCCGTTATTCAATTGGAGACTATCTGCCTGATGTTTCGGAATTCCAGCCGAACCTCCTATGTATCCTGAAACCTGAGCTCTCAAGTGATTTCTGTAATACAGCAATGCTCCAGTTAGAGCGATACAAGACGCACTGGCATTGCTACCTTCGTAACGCCCTTCCCTTATTCCGCTCCCACTTTTGAAACCTTGGCTGCTTAAACCATTCATTAATGCCATTGAATAATTTAATCCCGGAAGCCGAAGGCTCGTTCCGTAATAGCTGACACCTAATTCCCTCCAGGTGGAAGGAATAACAAAGGTTTCCACAAAAGGCCGATCATTTCCATTGAAAGTTGTCGGTAAATGATTTTCATTGATAATCCCCAAACGTGGTATAAATAATCCTGCTGAAATATAATTTGTACGATTAATGTCGAATTTGATAAATGCTTGTTCTATTGCAAATTCGCCGCCAAGACCTCCGCCTGAAATTTTTGCATCTTCCACTTCCAGTTCTGAGAAAAAAGAGATTTTATTCGTGAATTTGTGGCCAATGAAAACGACCAATCGATCAAGGTTGACTGATGCTGTTCCTTTTGTAATGTTGTTGGAATATCTGAAATTTCCATAGCCGGAAACAACAGTTGTTGAGTTAGATTTTACCAATCCTGCATTTAAAGAATCTTCTTTGGTCAGAATTTGACCGAAGGAGAAATGACTTGTTATGAGAGCGAGTAAAAATATATTTTTTGGCATTGTTTGATTTTAATATTTCGGATCAAAATTAGAATCATTCTAAATAAGGAACAATACCTGAAATAAGGTAAAATGAAATTACCAACGTAAATGTTCGAAAGAATTATTAATTGATTGAAACCATCTCAGGAGGTATGGCTGGTGAATTTAATAAATAATTAGGTGATTTTCCCAACCAAAATTTTGTTGTGTTCGTTAGGGAAATTAGTGTAGATTTGTTTAAAAAAGAACAAAATAGTATTTTCATAGTGAAAAAAATAACAGCTACGATCTTCTTAATGGTGTTTGTTCTGAACTTCGGACTAACGAGCGTTGTCAGTAATCTATTTTGTATTCAACCTACTCATACAATTTCTTTTTCAAAAAAATGTGATGGGAAATGTTTGTTAAAGAAACACTTGAGTAAAGAGCATAAAAAAGAAAAAGGAGGAAGGAAACTTCAAAAACGATTCATCCGAACAACTTTATTTATCAGTGATAAGAATGATTATTCAGTTTTAGAAATAAAAAATAATCATTTATTTGATATAGAGTACTTTGAGCGATCTTACAGTTCAATAATGGGAACATTGTTTAAACCTCCGATCCTTTTTACAGTCTAACTGAATTGAAGTGATGCAGAATTGAGATTCTGTATGAGGTATATTATTAATAAACAAAACATCAATAAACTTGATACAATGAAATTAAAAAACAAAATTTTAGTACCGGTGATCGGATTGGTTACACTGTTCTTCGGGATAAACAATGCGCATGGACAATACAGTTCACGTGGATTGTACGGAGGGACAATCAATTGTGGAACTGTATATGACACAAATATTTACTTGGGTTCAGATGACGGTGGCGTCTATCAAAATACACGGCAAACATTAAATGGCTGGAAATCTTTGTCGGTTGGTCTCGGCAGTGGAAAAGTGAGAGCACTTGCACACACTGGAAGTTACTTGTTTGCAGGAACGGCAGATAAAGGTGTTTATATTTATACTGGTGTAAGTGGGTTGAATCGCTACTGGAACCCGGTAAATAACGGTTTGACAAATCAAAACATTAAAGCATTACTGGCTTTGGATTCAATTACTGTTTTGGCAGGTACCAATGGAGGCGGACTTTTCCAAACACTGGATAAAGGTGCAAACTGGACAAATGTAAATAATTCTCTATTTAATAATTCAATCATTACAGGAATTGTTAAAGCCGGGAGTAGAATTATATTGACATCACAAACAGGTGGTGTTTTTGCTTCTGATGACAATGGGGCAAATTGGATTGATTTAAACGATGTCAATACACTTGGGATCGCCGGAACAAATTCAATATCCTATAATGTTTCAACTGATGAATTGATGATTGCCAACAGCAATGGTTTGTTTCTGTTAGCAAGTGCAAGCACGACAACAACTCCTGCATATTCATCAGCGCAAGGTACAGTTGCTACAAGTACGAATATTCGTTCTATTTCCAATACAGCTACAAAATGGTATTTAGCAACAGATAATGGAGTTTATTCATCTGTTACAGCTTCCATTTCATGGACAGCGGCTAATAATGGTTCCGGAACAATGAATACAAGAATTGTTGTCCCTTACCAGACGAGATTAGTTTTAGGTACGCAGCTTTTTGGAATCTATAAAACATCAGCAACAACTGTCAACTGGGCATCTAATAATACAAACTTTAACAATATTGCAACCTATTCATTAACTACAAGCGGAAATGCAGTTGTAGTAGCAGCTACTGAAAAAGGGGTGTATGTAAGTAGAAATAATTCAAATAATTATACACGATCAAACACAGGTTTATTAGATAGTTTAACATTAACGGATGTAACTTTCCTAGGGACTAATTTATATGCATCGACTTCAACAGGTGGGGTATATGTGAGTGCGGATACTGGAGCAGTTTGGACACCGTTCAATAATGGAATTACAAATTTGGATGTAAAGAAAATAGTGTCGTCAACTACATTTATCTATCTGTTTGATTCAAATGGAATGGTTTTTCAATCCAATGGAACATCCGGCTGGGCAGCTGTACAGACAGGTTTACCAAACAATGTTCATCCAACTTCAATGGCTTTTTACGGAACCAATGCTTTATTGGGAACACTTGGAAATGGAACATATAAGAGGGGGGAGATGAGCGGATCTTGGATTGCTATGAATACAGGTTTGACAGATCTTAATGTTACGTCAGTTACAAGTTTAGGTACAAAATTATTTGCCGGAACGGATGGTTCGGGAGTGTTTGTATATGATCCTACACAAAATAACTGGACTGCAGCGACTTCAATTTCAACAGCATTTACATCGATGATTAATTTGGATGGGTCCAAAATTCAAGCAATGAAAACCTTTGGAAGTTATGTTTTTGCAAGTATCAAAGGAGCTGTTCTAGCAACTCCGGATTATGGAACTACATGGATAGATGCTTGTTCACAATTCAATTTACCAAGTTATTCTGATTTGAATAAAATTTCATTTACGACACGTTTGTATGTTTGCACGCAGAATAATTCATTGTATTACACAAGTTTATTCAATCTTCCTGTGAATGCAGCTGTATTGGCGATTGATACTATTTCTTGTTACAATTCTTGTAGCGGAACAGCTTATGCTATTGTTACAGGTGGTGCAGGTCCATATACATTGTCATGGAGTAACGGTTCAACAGCAGATACACTTACTGGATTATGTGCTGCAACTTATACAGTGACTGTGATGGATGCGAATTCAAATATGGTTGTTGATTCTATAGTTGTCGCATAACCTGATTCACTAGGAATAGTTTTCACAACTACAGCTAATACAGGAACAGATGGAACGGCAACAGCTTATCCTTCAGGTGGCACTGCTCCTTATGCTTATTTATGGAGTACAGGTGATACCACACAAACAATTACAGGTTTAGCAATTGATACATTTATGGTAACTGTTACAGATGCAAATGGATG
>CAIUKX010000440.1 GCA_903899795.1 uncultured Flavobacteriales bacterium | reverse complement strand
TTGCTGTCTTGTCCTGTTGGATCTGTGTTTAATACAAGGAAGTGATCTTGTCCGTAGTTGAATGAATAGGTTAATTTACTTTGGTCGGTAGCTAAGTTATCTGCTCCACCAACACCAGGTCCGTTGCTTCCATTGATGTATGGAGCCATTACTCGTGTGTAAATTCTTTCCGCTTCAACGTATGATGTTTTATTGGCAGCTTTGTTTTGTGTTTCGTGATTTCCTGGGATGGCTACTAACGTAATTCCCATAGAAGATAGTGGGTGACTTTGATAAATCTGTTTCCAGTTGGTCAATTGTTTTACCAATTCAGCTGTATCAGCTACTCCTTTATACCCCATTACGATATCTCCTGTTAAGAACAGGTATTTCGGTAATGGATTCAAGTGCGAAATCTCGGTGAACAATCGTTTCAATTGATAAACATTCGCTGTACTTTTTCCAGTTGCAACATCTAATCCGGTTGTAGCTGCTGTATCTAAATAATCAACACGGTTACATCCAACTGTTACGAATGAATAATCTAAATTCGATTGAGGAATAGCGATCGGAGCATTGGTGTAGATAGCAACTGTTCTCGCCGGACTTGATCCACAAGCAACATTGCTTGCTGTAACACTCAATGTACCACTGGTTGCAGTTGAAGAAAAATCAATGGTTACACTGTTTCCTGTTCCGTGAATCGTAGCTCCTGTTCCGCTGTATGACCAGTTATAGGTTACACCTGCAACAGAAGGCACTGTGTAAGCAATTCCCATTTCTCCTTTGTATACAAAGGTATTTTTTGTTGTAAAATCTGCCGGTTGAGCAATGCTGTTTCCGATTGTCAATACCAATGTAGCTATTGAATCACATCCTGCAACGTTTGTTGTATGGTACGTGTATGTTCCAGATGTGGAATAAGTCGTTCCGTTCCATGTATAATTTCCACAAGCTGTTACAGCGTTGCTTGATGTTGTTGTCAGACAGATATTGAAGTTTGCTCGAACAGATGTTGGATTGAAATCTTCGTTTTTAGAATATAAGCTTCCTGCTGTTGTTCCCATATCCGCATCTCTTCCCAATCCCATTACATTTACTTTTCTGTCTGTATATAAGTTTACCAAGGTATAACCCAAGTATTGTTGTCCTGCTCCCATGAACAAAGTCTCCACTCTTGTTCCTCCGTTTCCGGCAATTACCTGCCATGTTTTTCCAGCATGCGGGTGAATCGTATCCCAACAGTGTTCGTGCGCTGAAAACATCGCTTCACAATTGTTGTTTTCCAAATATTTCCACAAACTGTCTCTTTGAGCAACATAAGCAGCACTTCCTGAATTTTCCAACCCGTCACCTGCTTTCATTGCTGATGAATATGCCGGTTTGTGTCCGAAGGCAAAGATGTGACGGGCATGATTTGCTCTTGCTGTTTGAACATCATTCGCCACCCAATGGAAAGGAACTTTACTATCTTGTCCTGTTGGATCGGTGTTCAATACAAGGAAGTGATCTTGTCCGTAGTTGAATGAATAGGTTAATTTACTTTGGTCGGTAGCTAAGTTATCTGCTCCACCAACACCAGGTCCGTTGCTTCCATTGATATAAGGAGCCATTACTCTAGTGTAAATTCTTTCTGCTTCAACATACGATGTTTTGTTAGCAGCTTTGTTTTGTGTTTCGTGATTTCCAGGGATGGCTACTAAAGTTATTCCCATAGAAGATAATGGGTGACTTTGGTAGATCTGTTTCCAGTTCGTCAATTGTTTTACCAATTCAGCTGTATCTGCAACTCCTTTATACCCCATTACGATATCTCCTGTTAAGAACAAGTATTTCGGTAGTGGATTCAAGTGCGAAATCTCTGTGAATAATCGTTTCAATTGGTAAACGTTTGCTGTACTTTTTCCAGTTGCAACATCTAATCCGGTCGTAGCTGCTGTGTCTAAGTAATCAACACGGTTACATCCTACTGTTACGAATGAATAATCTAAATTCGATTGAGGAATAGCAATTGGGTTGTTGGTATAAATGGCAACTGTACTAGCCGTACTTGTTCCACAAGCTGTACTCGCTGTAACACTCAATGTTCCATTGGTTGCATTTGAAGCAAAATCAATCGTTACACTGTTTCCTGTTCCGTTGATTGTCGCTCCTGTTCCGCTGTAAGACCAGTTATAGGTTACACCAGCAACCGCAGGAACTGAGTAAACAATTCCCATTTCACCTTTATATACAAAGGTGTTTTTTACAGTAAAAGTTCCTGGTTGACTCGGCAATGTAATTGACATCGTAATACCATTTGAAGTAGCAGTTGTTGGATTCAAACAAGCAGCTGAAGAAGTCAAGATACATGAAACAACATCTCCATTTACTAGAGAACTCGTACTGAATATGGCATTGTTTGTTCCTACATTGCTACCATTCAGTAACCATTGGTAGCTCGGAGTTGCACCTCCGTTGATTGGTGTTGCTGTATAAGTAACTGTTGTACTCGGGCAAACTGTTGTTCCAAGATCTGAAGCAATACTTACTGCCGATGTTACAATCGGATTTACCGTAACTGAAGTTACTGATGATGTTGCCGAACAATTGTTTGCATTGGTAACAGTCACCGAATAATTTCCGGTTGTGGTTACGTTGATTGCTTGTGTTGTCTCTCCTGTTGACCATAGATAACTTGATCCAGATGAAGCTGTCAATGTAACTGAACCACCTGTACAAAAAGTTGTGGCACTTCCTGCAGAAATTGTTGCAGTCGGTGAAGCGTTGACTGTTCCTGTAACGGATGAATTAGCTGATCCACAACCATTCGAAACAGTGATAGAGTATGTTCCGGTTGCTGCTGTTGTTGCATTGGCAATCGATGGGTTTTGAGCAGCTGATGAATAACTATTAGGTCCAGTCCAAGCATAGGTTAATGGAGTTGATCCGGTTGTTGTCAAATTAATATTTAATGCGCTTCCTGCACAAACAGGAGAACTTGTTACTGAAGAAACTGCTGGAGCAACACAAGGTGAAAAATCAATTCCATGAAACCAAACATTTGTAGCTGCCGCTACAAGAACTGAAGCTGTTGAACCTGAACCCGTATCTGTAATTTTAATAGTTCTGTTTCCAACTGTAGATTCTGATGTCGTTGCATAAATTACTGGATTCGCTCCTGAATAATCAACGATCAAACCGTAAGCACCAATGCTTGCAACACCTGTTCCTAATGTATATTGCAATGACCAAACACCACCGCTTTTCGTCCATTTTTGAATTCCCCCTGCAGCTGTGTTCAAGTTCACTGCTACATAACAAACGGTTGCTGTTGCATTGAAAGAAAAATCAGAAGGGGTTGTTGCACCCATGTCAATGATTTGAGTTACGGTTGGTGTTCCACTTGTTGGTAAACCTGTTCCTACTGAAAAAATACCTAGATGAGTTGCTGTATTAGAAGGTCCGGCTTTTTGAGATGAATAATACATCTGACCGTTGAAAATTCTCAAACCATACGCTTTAATAGGTGTAGCACCATTATCTAAATTAACAGCTGTAGACGGACCGAAATAATTGATTCCATCTGCATTGGCTACTGAAGCTCCTCCTACCCAATAATTCGTTCCATCAGAAATTCCTCCGCGGATATCATTTGCACTATAATAAGTAGTACTTGAATATACTTTTGAATAATTCCCTGCCGCATCTACTTTGTAAACTGCTCTTGGAACTGAACTCGAAACTGATGCGGTAATATCCGTTGCAGAATAATCGGCAGTAGTTGCGTATCCAGCTAAAATCAAACTAGCTCCATCCGTAGATTGTGTTAAGAATCCTTCAGATCCTCCCAAGGTTGCAGCCACCTGAATTGGAGATGCACCTGTAATGGGTAATGCGATGGAAGCACCTGCCCCACCCGCTGTTGTGTATTCCTTTAAAGTAACAGCTGAACCGAACTTGGAAGTTGCACCAGTTGTTTGTAAAGCAACGATCCTTCCGGGTGTAAATGAGCTCTGCCCGAAGACGAGCGACAAGCAAAATAAATTGGAAAGTAAGAAGAGAATTTTTTTCATTTTCGAAGTATTTTTAAGGTAATGTCCTTTGGTAAAATTTCGAGTCAAAGCTATCCTTCTCTTACTAACCTGTCGTGAATGCAATATTATATCTCTGTGGTTATCTCTTTAATAGGATGTGAATTATATTACTAATGTTTTAAGTGGATTACGGGAATGTTAACATAGACATAAGACCGTCCTCCAATAAATTGGGGACTCAAAGACATAAGACACAAGACTAATGATAGGTGAACTCAAAGTCAAAGTCCTTAATCCAAATATGGAAATGGCTGGAACAGTTTCACAACTCCCTTCAGCAGTTTCACAAAACCCTCTGCCTGTTTTACAGAACCCTCCATGAATTTTACAAAGTCCTCTGCCTATTTTACAAAACCCTCCACCTGTTTTACAAAGCACTCCACCTGTTTTCAAAGCCCTGCGTGTATTTTACAAAACCCTCCACGAGTTATACAAAACCCTTTGCTAATTTGATAACTGACCGAGAGTGTTTTCAGTTTGAATCAGTTCCTCGTCCTCTTCCCTGCACTTTTTAAAGGTTTCGAGTGCCACGTATATTTCCTCAGCCAATTTGTCGAAGGCTTTGTCGTAGTTCTTACTGTCTAGTTTCTTTGCTTTTTGGGTGTACTGATGATAAAACCGACAAATTATTTCGCTTTCGGTATCCGAATCATTTAATCCCATCAATTCAAAAATGGTTTCGCTTAAAAACTTTATGTTATAGCCTACAACGTATAAAAAACTCAACTATTTTTTTGCAAAAATACCTATATTTGGTATTTTTGCAAAAAACGTATAGTCATGAGTAAAAACACATCAATAACATTAGGCAGTTACTTTGATCAATTTATTCAAGGTATCCTAAGAGAAGGGCGGTATAAAAATGCAAGCGAAGTTGTTCGTGCAGGTTTAAGGCTACTCGAAGCAGAGGAGCAGAAAGTTATTGCTTTGCGCCATGCCATTGAAGAAGGAGTAAACAGTGGTATAGCCGATGATTTCGATCCGGATGAACATTTGAAAATGTTGAAGGCTAAAAGAAAATAAATGGCAAAGTTTAAGTTTACAAACAATGCTGTAAAGGACCTATCTGATATTTGGAATTATACAGTTGAAACATGGTCTGAAAATCAAGCAGACAAATATTATAAACTCATCATTAATACCTGCTCTGCCATTGCCAAGAAACCACAACTTGGAAAAGTATATTCGGAAATTTTTCCAGATTTAAAGGGAAAACATACTTCCAAGCATATAATTTTCTATCGAATAATGGAGGATCAATCAATTGAGATAACAAGAATTTTGCACAAACAAATGGATTTGAAGAATCAATTAAAGAAATGAATCCAAAACTTTAGGTGTAATACTCGGACTCCACGAATATCGATTTATTTTAGCAAAGTAGAGCTGTCATCATAGGTCTACACGCCCAAACAAAGAAATTTTAATCGTATGACAAAAAAAGAAATTGCACAGGACTTCTTACAACTTACTGCCAAAGGGCAATCACGAAAAGCGTTCGAACTTTTTGTTGCGGACAATTTCAAACACCATAACGCCTACTTCAAAGGAGACGGACCTACTTTGATGACAGCAATGGAAGAAAATGCTCAAAAAAATCCAAACAAGATTTTTGAAATTCAACGAGCATTGGAAGACGGGGATTTGGTTGCTGTACATTCTCGTGTCAGACAAACACTTGCAGGCACTGACTTGGCTGTAATGCACATTTTTCGTTTTGAAGCTAACAAAATTGCTGAACTTTGGGATTTCGGGCAGGCTGTTCCTACGGATCTAGTAAACGAAAATGGAATGTTCTAACAACGAAATATGAGAAAGATAATTGCTGCAATCAACATGACACTTGATGGGTTTTGCGACCATACAGCAGGGATCCCAGATGAGGAAATACATCAGCATTACACTGATCTGTTAAACAATGGAGGCGTCATTTTATATGGAAGAATAACTTACCAGCTGATGCAATTCTGGCCAACCTTGATACAAAATCCTTCGGGCGAAAAAGCAATGGACGACTTTGCGATAGCTATTGATAAGATTCCAAAAATCGTCTTTTCGCATACATTGAAGGATACAGAATGGGAAAGTGCAAAATTGGCAAATCAATCTATTGAAGCTGAAGTTTTAAAACTCAAACAGCAATCGGGTAAGGACATTTTTGTTGGCAGCAGAAGCTTAATTATTCAACTCATGAAACTTAACTTGATTGACGAATATCAACTTTGTATTCACCCTGTAATAGCAGGAGGTGGTTTGCCATTGTTTGAAAATATAAACGAAAGAACTATCCTTAAGCTCATCAAAACAAAAACGTTTAGTGGAGGAGCTATACTACTTTACTATGCACCGACAACGAACAGCTAACACAGGTTTTGCATCAGATGGGCTGGACTGCAAAATCCCAACAACAGTAATTCTAATAAAACTAACTGAAATATGAACATAGAGGAACAAATCAAGGAGTATATTGCCAGTCAGCCTGAACCAAAACAGAGCGACATGCAAGCGTTGCACCAACACATCCTGGAAGTATTGCCGGGATGTCAATTGTGGTTTCTGGATGGTAAAAACAGTGAAAATAAAGTGGTTTCGAATCCTAATATAGGATATGGGCTTTACACGATACACTATGCTGATGGAAAAACCCGGGAGTTTTATCAAATTGGCCTCAGTGCCAATACAACTGGAATCTCGGTCTATATTCTTGGTCTCACTGATAAGAAATACTTAGCCGAAATGTATGGAAATAAACTGGGCAAAGCGAGCGTGAGTGGGTACTGCATTAAATTCAAAGCGCTGAAAGACATAAATATGAATGTACTTGAAGAGGCTATACGATATGGGGTTGAGACAACAAAAAAATAGTTGCACAACTGTGGCGGCATATTTCGAATGTAACCTTTTGTTTCAAGCTACTGATGACAGAATACTAGTGATAGAAAAATCATCAATCTCCAAATTCAATTTAGTGAAATCAAGACAAAAGATGATAATAACAGTTTGATAATGCGTTGCTGTTTGTTTCTTCTATTAATTGGAAAGATCTATTGACTTTTGATAGTAATTTTTATAATTCGCTAGATCCCCCTTAAATTGGTAGGCAGTAGCTATAAACAGATTTATTTGAGCATCATTGGGTTGTAACTGATCTGCTTTTAGCAAATATTTAAGCGCTAAATCGTATTTCTTTAAAGTTCCATAGGTGATGCCTAATTTGATCAATACCAGTGGAGAATTAGGACTCATCTTAAGTTTTTTCTTATATACTAATAAAGCCTTATCATAATCCTTTTTCTTAAAATAGACATCCCCCAAATTATTAATTAAATTTGGATCCAGTGCTACAGCTTTTTTGTAATACAATTCAGCCGAATCCAGGCTGTTTATCGCTAAATAACCCGAACCTATTGCTGCTAAAGCATCACTATGTTTAGGATAAATCGATATTGATTTTTTTAATTCATCAATTCCATTGACATAAATTTGAGCTCTCAAAACACTGTCAGGTTCTAGCGGTACAATCGTTCGCATCAACTCATTACCTAAAAAAGAATGCGCTCTTGCATTATTAGGCATCTTGCCTATATCTGCTGAAAACAAGGAAAAATTATCTTTCCAATCTTTATTTCTGCTGATCGTTTTAATGGAATATATGAAACATATTGGCATAAGAATCAATAAAGCTCTTTTGTTTTTATTAAAAAAATCAGAAACCGTATTAAACGTTTCAACTCCTTGATTTGTTTTTGTCAATCTAACAATCAGTGTACCCAAAATAAATGCAAAACCAAAAGAAGCAAAATATAGAAACCTTTCTGCCATTGCTGCTCCAATCTTAAAAAAGATATTGCTAAATAAGCTTATTGTTATCAAAAAAAACAAAATCCCATAGGCGATCAAATCTTTTTTTCTCAGTTTTATTAGTGAAAAAATAATACTCGAAATCAATACTAAAAGGGATAATACAGCAAATATATTTGAAAATCCAACTATTGTGATTTGTCCAAATGATCGATCGTAAAGTAAATTTCTCGGGTACAGAAGCAGGAAAATATACTCTCCAAGTATTTTTATAGCTGTAGCCAAAGATTCAAAAGCACTTTTTGCTGATAATAATGGATTTTCTAGTGGTAGAATATGGTAGCTTTCACTTGCTGAAAGCACTTCGTGACGGATCAAAAAGAAAATAATTGCAATGATCGACCAACCAATCGAAGGTATCAGAATTTTTTTAAATCTTTACTGCGTAAAGAAATACAATGTCACAGGTATAACAATTACCATAGTAATCGCTGTTTCTTTTGCCAATAATGCACAAAAAAATAAACCGAACGAAATTAGTAAATTCATCACTGAATTTTTATCAAAATATCGTAATACGAAATAGATGGATGTAATCGAAAGAAAGAAACACATTAATTCATCTCTACTCTTAATGTTTGCCACCACCTCTGTATGAATAGGATGTGCAATGAACAACACTGAAATTATAAATGGTAAAACAATGTTGTAGTTTTTTAATAGCCTACACAACGTAATAAATAATACCCAGCCTGTTAACGAATAAAAAATTACATTAACCCAATGACTTAAAGCGGGATTATTTGGTGATATCTGCCATTCCAAAGCAAACATCGCAACTGAAAGCGGACGATAAATTCCATCATTCTGTATCGAATAACCATATCTATAAAAATTTTGAAAAATTACAGGAATTGATTCTACTCCTTTTACTGTAACTGAATTCTCAGCAATTACTGAATAATCATCTAATGCATAACCATTATTGACAGTATTCAGGTATAAAAAAAAGGCCAACAAACTCACTAGAGAAGCCAATATCCATATCTGTTTACGAGAAATTATTTGATGATTCTCTTTTTTATTTTTTGAAATCATGTACCAAATTATCTACAAACTAAAACTGATAATAAAACCCAATCTGTGGGCCTACATTGAACAGGTATCTTTTTACCGGTGCATTCAAAATCGGGGAAATGTTCTGACGGTAATTGATTTCCAGTTTGAAGTACCATTTTTCAGCCAAAGGGCAATCGATTCCTACTCCTGCAATTCCTGAAAAATTGACTTTAGACAAATTTTTTGATCCGGTAATTGCATTTTTATCTGTCGAATTATCTGAGAAATAAACGATGCGGTGGTTCAGGAATACATTGGCTGAAACGCCGGCTGTTAGATAAAACCTGGCTTTCTTTTGTGAGATATAATAATTGATCTTCAAAGGTATATCGAGGTAATAATAGTGATTGACATACTTCGTAATCGTTGGTACGGCATAACTTTTTACTTGTTCACCTTTATCGGAAAACAACAGTCCACTGGAGAGTGTGGCATTTTCAGAAAAATGATAGACACCATTTATTCCGGTTGAGTAACCCACTTTATAGGTTTCGGTTGTATCGTATAAATTTGCCATCCAGCGATCAGTGGAAGATGTACTGATCAAACGGTAGCAATAATCAGGGGAATAGCTAAATCCAACATCTATTTTTCTGATTTTTTGTTTTTGTGGTGCTAATTTGACCAATGAATCAGCAATTGGCAGTAAACTATTCTCGACTGGCATAGAAACTTGCTTTTTCAAAGTATCTTCCTCTTGCCCTATCATTGAAAATGGTGTAAAAAAAAGAAAAAGTATAATCAGTTTTTTCATTACAAAATAAATTACTTTAATTATGATTTCTCCAGCAGTTAATCTTTGATACATCTAATGCTAAAACCATATTGTTTGTAGGTATAATAGCGTAAAATTGTTTTATGAGTGTAGTCTATATTTCTATACCACACTTTATCTCCGTTTGTGGAAGATGTCCACCAAAAAGTACTGTTGGAATTACTGTTAACCGAACCATTGAATGATCGGCATCCACCCGGAAGTGCTGAAAAACCACTGCTATTTGTTCCGAAAAGCGTTGATGCTGTTGGCCACCCAATAGAAGCAACAGGAATTATTTTTTCGGCTTCATTGGTGCCTCTCCAACCTGTTCCATTGGCTTCTGTTTTGCTCATTCCAAGGGCTTTTTCCAGATCCTGCCATTCAGCATCGGTAGGAATATGCCATCCGTTTGGTGCAATTTGTTTGGAATCGTTGATGTGATCCCAATTGTACAACAATCCATATCTTTTGTCAATGGAACAATACGTTCCACCGTGCTGATTCGCCCAAATGGAATCAGGCGCAAGAGAATCCACGAAATTAATCGAAGTTCCATCGGCATATTTAGTGACTTTTAGATTTTCAGCCATCCACCATTTGCCTCCGATTTTTACTGTTTTGTATACATTTCCATCGATGTCCGTCACAGTACTCGTTTCCGGAGCCGGCTCAGTGGTTTCTGCTTTTTTGCAGCTACTCATCACTAAAAGTGATAATCCGAGTGTACTATATATCAGTACTTTTTGAGCAAATCCTGTTTTATTTTGTGTTTTCATCTCCATTAATTTTTCATGAATAACTTGCTGTCAAATTTATCACCGACCGTAACCTTGATATGGTACAAACCACTATCGCAATTGGAAAGGTCGATTTTCTCATTCTCAATTAAATTGATTGATCCCAAATCTTTTTCGAAAACCACAACTCCAAATGAATTATAGACTGTGTATTTCATTTCCTGATTATCTCCAGCTTTCACATTGAGATACAAGTCATCGTTGGTCGGATTGGGATAGATCTCAAATTCAAACTGTGAACCGTTGATGGAAGGACAAACCACTGTAATGTCTCTGTCGGCACAAAATCCAGGGTAACAGCAAAGTCCTGGAATTGAGAAATTGACAGTCGGATCGTAATTGCAAGCCATCGTATCCATGCATCCGTATACTATCGGTGTAATACATGTCCCGGGTGCATAACACGCAAAAGCCGGACTAAACTCCATGTAGTTCGGATCGGTACATCCACAAATGAAAGGATAGGTCAAAAAAGCATTCATTTCCTCTCCTGCCAGCAAAATACTGTCATTTGCCACATATTTAATAATGGTCGGAACACTGTCTACCATCACTTGTACCTCGAGGTTCAATTCAAAAGACAATTGTCCTTTCGTTGTCAACTGAGCGATCAAAATTTGATTGCTATCTGGAACAACTCCTGTCACTCCCGTATTTTGTAAAGAAAAATTGTTGCTGATAAATTCTGTTCCGGTAACCAATGAACCGAAAATAGTAGAGTCATTGCCTGACACAAAATCACGGATTCCATTGTCAATCCATGTTGTTGGAACATTCACCATCGTATCCATACCATCCGCAGTTGTTAATGGTATATGCATCGCAGGAACATTATTCACGAGTAATCCTCCTGTAATGACAGCACTTCCACCGTCGTTATTGGTTCCTCCAATGAAAGAACCGTTTGTATCTTGTGCTTTCAGGATTCCAAAATTGGTTATCGCTCCTTGTTTTTTGGTTGTTTGTCCAAGGGTTAACCATGTATCCAAGGCCACAGTACTTTCTTCGTAACGTGCCTTGATAAAATCTTTTGCGAAAGTTTGACCTTCGGTAGAATGGTTGTAAAATGGAGTTGTACTGGCAATTTTTGCCCGATGGTTGGCATCACCGTATATTTTGGTAAGTACACTTCCGGGTTTTAAATCCACATAAATTCTGTAGGTTGTAGATCCTGCATCTACTTTTCCTCCCGTGACATCAGTTGAGTCAAAATTATCAGAAATGTAATACGTTTCCACGATCACTTTTTCCAGTTGTGAAAAGGAATTCAAACAAAGAAAAAGAAAAATGAGTACTAAAAAATTATTTCTTGGTTTCATCGAAATGAGATTTGATTTTGCATTTATATTCTATAATTGAGACCGACAATAAAATTGGTTCCATACCTGAAACTATCGTAATCCACCCAACCTGTAGGAAGTTTATAGGCTCTTTTGACTTTTGCATTTAAAATGTCTCTCACGGTAATACTTGCGCTGAATCTGTCACCCAATTTTTTGATCACTTTGAAATCGATCGTATGTCTTGGCATCTCGTATACATCCGGTCTTCCTTTCACAACCCCAGTGATCACCAAACGAGGACCTTGGACATTGTAACTCAAGGTTGCTGTCAAACCGATACTGTCGTGCTTGAAAACCAACATCGAATTGACAATGAAAGGTGCCTGACCAAACATAGGACGATTCACTGTGTCAATCGGAGTATACACTTTCACTCCATCCACTAAGGTCATATCTTTACGAATAAAAACAGAATTCGATTTTACAAACGTGACGTTCGCTTTCAGTTCAAACCACTTTGTGATTGATTTCTTCGCATCCAACTCAATCCCTTTTACGGTTGATTTGTCAATATTTTGCCAGGTGATACCAGCAGTTCCGAATCCCATTTCAATGTGATTTCTGAAATCCTTGTAAAACAAACTGATTGAAATATTGTCTTTATTGGCGAAGTAGGATTCTGCTCTAAAATCGAAGTTCTTAATATGTGCTACTTTCAAATCAGAATTTCCATAAATCAATGTTCTAAACTCATTGTCATAAACAGCAGCATCATTCAACTCACGAATACTTGGTCTCGCAACTGTTTGACTGTAATTAAATCTCAAATTTGTAGCAGTAGAATC
>CAIUKX010000439.1 GCA_903899795.1 uncultured Flavobacteriales bacterium | reverse complement strand
TTCAGAATCTGCTCCAATAATGAGTAAAGTTGATGAAAAATTAAAAAAGTTAGGTATAAAGTCCGATAAAGGATTTGGAATTTATTATGATAATCCACAGGTTACACCAGAGAAAAAGTGCCGCAGTTTTGTTGGGAATATTTTGAAAGAAGAAGATTATAACAAAATTCCGGATATGGTAGCTGAAGGGCTTGTTGTTGATACTGTAGAAAAATCAAGTGCAGTGACAACAGAATTTCCATTGAAAAATAGTTTCTCGTTTGTAATAGGAACAATGAAAGCTTATCCTGCCATTTCAAAGTATATGGATGAAAAAGGGTTTGAAACTACTTTTACAATGGAAATCTACGATATGAAGAGTAAAAAGATTACCTATGTCATGGAACATAAGTAATGCATTTAATATTTTTTTATTTAAGCCTTTCTTGATGAATCAACAAGATCTCTTATAATAAAATAAACTGCAGCACTCATGATAGCTGCTAAGAAACACCAGACTGAAATAATATAACTTGTGTAAAATAGCTTTGTAATAATGTAAGAAATCAGAATAATAATTCCCAGCATCGTCATTCGTTTAACACTTGAAATAAAGGGTGGGACAACAGTTGAAATTACATATAACACTCCTAATAATTCTACCGTTGAACTATGTGCCATAAACTTATACAAAATGTGGTGTTCTTGAATTTCTGATTCAATATTTTCAGTCATTAAACGGATAGCCAATAAGGTTGAAACGAATAATCCGATTATAGATAATACATAAAGTAGTTTTCTACGTTTTTTCTCTTTCTCCAAAAACAATACTGACAAAGGAACCCAGGAAGGCCAGACCACTTGAGCAAACATTAAAAAGAGATAGGTGCTTGGTATTTGCCAAGCAGCATACGATGCATGTATCAAGGACAACCAAACAAATCCCTCAGTAATTTGTTGAACAGCAAAAATAAATGGGATACTTGAAAAAATAATCTGGGCTTTCGTTTCTGATTTTTTAATTGCAATAATTCCTACAAATGATAGGACGATTCCTGAGGTAAAACTTGCTTCCAGTGAAAAACACATATTCCTTTTATTTTTTTTTGATTAATAATTTTGCAGGTATTGGTCTGCAGGAACAATTTTTCGAATGTTCTAAATGCCATATCAGCCTCTGTTCCTCAGTAGGATTCTTAGGCATTTTATTTTTTTGATGCCACTCTTTGTTTAGTTTCATTTTAATTGGTTTAAGTGACGTTTAGCATTATTTCTTCTGAAGGAGTTCAACCAATTGTTTAGCTGGAACTACACCGGATTGCTGCCATTTGATTTCACCTTTTTGAAAAATGATTAACGTCGGGACAGATTGCACGCGGTATTTTGATGCAGCAGCAGGATTTTTATCGATATCCACTTTGATGATTTTTGCTGTTCCATTGAGTTTGGATGCTACATCCTGAAGAATCGGAGCCATTGTTTTGCATGGTCCGCACCATTCGGCAAAGAAGTCTACCAGTACAGGTTGATCGGAGTTGATGAGTTCGTTGAATTTTGACATGTTTTCGAGTTTTAGTAATGATGTTTACTTTTTTTGTTTTGCCCGTTTTTCTTGTTTCTTAAAATATCGTCTCAGTAATACAGTATGCTTCAGGGCTTCCATATTGTCATTGAATCCTTTTGATCCTGCTTTGATATCTTCCAAACTTTGGTTCAGATTATGGACAAAGGTTGTGTCTGTAAGCAATGTGGCAATTGTTCCTTTTCCATTTTCCAGTTTTTTGGACATTCGGCTGAAATCTCCTGAAATTAATGCAACTGTATCACTGATGGAATGAATTTTCACAACGGTTTGTTTGATGGTGTTGGTAAAAGAAGTATCGGTCAATAAAGCGCCGATGGAACCTTTTCCGGATTTCACCTGTTTAACGAATTGACTTAAATCTCCAGTAATTACACCCGAATTTTCTCCGGTGAGTTTAAAATTCACAATGGCATTTCGAACATTTTCAGCGATAGTAGGATCATTCAATAATCGCCACAAAGAGGATTCAGTATTGAATTTCTCTGAGACATTTTTCAAATTGTCTGTGATACTTTTAATATTATCATTGGATTGTAACAATGTTCGCAAGGCTGTATTCATTTGCATAGGAGCCAGAGTTTTTAGAGCATCACCTTCTTCAATTGATTTTCCTTTGACCTTTGTGTTAGGACTTATATTGATCAGTTTGTTTCCTAGTAATCCATCTGTTCCAATTGAGGCTATGGCATTTTTTTTAATGAATTGTGTTGAGGCTTCATCAATCGTGAAATCAACTCGAATCACTGAATCTGAAATGGGATAAATTTTAGAGACGATACCTACATTGATTCCATTGAAGCGAACATTGTTTCCTGGTATTAAACCACCCACATCATTAAAATTTGCACTGACATTGATCGTTGAATTAAACAAATTCTTTTTGCTTCCGATGTAATATAATCCGAGAATTAAAAAGAGAGTTGCCGTGAGTACAAATATCCCTAATTTTAATCTGTTTCCTAGTTGTGCTCTCATGGTATAATTTATTTTAATCAAAAAACTGTTGAATAATACTATCACTTGATTGACTTAATTCTTCATAAGTTCCTGTGGCATAGCAAGCGCCGTCGATCAATAAAATGATTCGATTTGCTGTTCGTTTCACACTGTTCATATCATGTGAAATAATGATGGATGAAGTCTTGTATTTTTTTTGAATGTCCATCATCAAGTTCGCAATTTCCTTTCCTGTTATGGGATCCAAACCCGTTGTAGGTTCATCATACAGAATGATTCTGGGTTTAAGAATCAGTGTTCTTGCCAAGGCAATTCTTTTCTGCATTCCACCCGAAAGTTCCGATGGCATCAGATCAACCGTTTCTGCCAGCCCGACATTAGTCAGTGCTTCCATCACCAATGCATCCATGCTTTCTATTGTTTTTTTATCGGAATGCCTTCTCAATGAAAACTCGAGATTTTCCCTGACTGTCATAGAATCGTACAAGGCATTGCTTTGAAACAAAAAACCGACTTGCATTCTCATTTTATCCAGCTGAACATGATGTAGTTTTGTTACTTCTTCACCAAGGACTTCAATGCTTCCCTGATCAGGCCGCAACAATCCAATGATGCATTTAATCAAAACTGATTTTCCGGATCCTGATTTTCCGAGAACTACAACATTTTCACCGTCCCGAAGTTCCATGTTAAAGTTTTTTAAAACATGTTTTTCTCCGAACGATTTGTCCAGTCCTTTTATACGAACCACCGGAGTGTTCTGATATGTTGAATCCGATATCATGTCATTTGGAATATATCTGAAATTTGTGCCGCCAGCAAATCGATAATGAAAACTACAAATGTGGCTGCTACAACCGCTGAATTGGCTGCTTCACCGACACCTTGAGTTCCATTTTTTGTTGTGTAACCTTTGAAACATCCAATAATCCCGATTCCGAATCCGAAGAAAAAAGATTTGATGATGGAAGGAATGATGTCTCCGAAAGTAAGTTTCTGAAAAATTTGATTCGTGTACAACTGAAAACTGACTTCCTGTTTCATATTGATTCCTAGATAGGCACCATATAAAGCAATCGTGTCGCTCAAAATGACCAGTAAGGGAAGCATTAGCATTGTTGCAACCACTCTTGTTACCACCAAGTATTTAAAAGGATTTGTTCCTGATACCTCCATTGCATCAATTTGTTCAGTCACTTTCATAGATCCGAGTTCAGCACTGATGCTGGAACCTATTTTTCCGGCGCAAATCAATGCAATGATGACGGGAATGATTTCTCTTACCAATGAGACAGAGACAACTGAGGGTAACCAGGATTCAGCTCCAAATGCTTTCAGAGAAGGATGTGACTGGATGGTGATCACCAATCCCATAATGAGTCCTGTTACAGCAACTAATGGGAGGGTTTTGTTACCAATATAAAAACATTGCCGGATCAGTTCAGAGAATTCATAACGAGGTTTGAAGACTTCTCTGAAGAATTTCCCAGTGAAATAAGTGATGCTACCTATTTCTATAAGGAATGTTTTTAAGGTGTACCTTTTCATCGCTTATATTTCTGGGGGAGAAGGATCCTGTTTTTCCGGAGGAGTTACAACTGGTATTTCTTCCGGAACGATTACCGGTTCATTGGGTTCAACTGATGGTAAATCCTCTTTCCGCTGAGGAGTCTCAGGTTGTTCGGGTTCATCAGGGACGAACGATTCGTATTTTTTCTTTTCGTTTGACATCTTTGTTTGTTATTAGTACCGGTAAATGGGTTTCAAACTTCTAGCTAAGAAAGCTAAAGCGAAACTCATGGAGCAAAGATGAGTAGTATTGCATCGCATGGAAATGATGAAAATCAATTCATTATGTAATGCTTGTCAGTAAATGAGGAGAGAGGTAGATTTATCAAATAGAATTAGGAAAATTTCATTTCGAAGTTTAGAGATGTTTTTCTTTCTGAACTGATATAGAAATCAATAGGAATCTAAATAATTTATTTTTTTAATAGTTATTTCTATCTTTACTTCGCTGAATCTCTAAACATAAAATTAACTATATCTTGTTGCGTTTCGAATTTGAAAATTCAACCCGTTAAAAAGAGTGTAAATGAAGGTATTTGTATTTTTTGTTTTGTTTTTTGTTTCCGGCACTACATTCTCGCGACCTTTAAAATCGACGAGTAATATTGACAGAATACTCGAAATCGATACCACTGCATCCGAAAAATTTTTGAAGAAAGGAATTGAAAAAAGAGCTCTGAACGACTATGAAGGAGCTAAGTTAGATTTTACGAATGCCATCAAGAAGAATCCGAAGAATGTCAAAGCGTATTTGAACCGGGCTTATTTGAATGAAATTTTAGGTGTTCCGTTTGAGGCCATAGAAGATTATTCAAAAGTTTTGGAATTGAATCCAAAGGATGTTGACACCTACATCAGCAGAGCATTTGTAAAATGGGGATTGAATGAACTTCAATCGGCAATTCACGATTTAGATTTAGCTATTGGACTTGATAAGAAAAACGGTGAAGCACATTTTTACAGGGGCTTATTAATGCTTTTGATTGACAAGAGGGAGGAAGGTTGCGAAGATCTGTACAAAGCGAAAGAATTGCAACACGACATTACAGATGAGGAACTTTTAAAGTATTGTAAGTGAAGATTATTGATGAATGAAACTTTTTGTGTCGTAATTAAACCAATACAAAAAGGACAAGTCATAGTATTACTTTT
>CAIUKX010000438.1 GCA_903899795.1 uncultured Flavobacteriales bacterium | reverse complement strand
TTCTCGGTTCAGGAGAAACGGTTGCAAGTGAGGCGTATACCTGAACACGCATACTTGGTTGAATCACCCATCGGTTTTTAATTACCCTGTAATTCACATAAAATCCTAATTCGGTTGTTGATTTTTGAAGATCGATAGCACGTTTTAATTCATTGTAAGTATGGAAATCGGTATTGAAATAAGCCATATTGAATCCAAAATTAAATTCACCGTCTTTTTTCATGAAATGTGTGAAATCGAATCCTAAATCAACACCACCTATTTTACTGGAACGTTGTTGAGAAGCAATTTCGTTGAAAGTTGTATTGTACGAACTTCCAGTTACGTGACCTTTGATGAAAGTTGAAGAAGAACCTGGTACAATAAGGAAATTGATTCCTCCACCGGATTGTTTAAATTCTAAATTAGCTGCATTGTAATAATTAACACTATCTCGGTTGTGAAAACCGAAAGCACTGAATTTAGATCCGTCACCTCCGTTGAAACTTATTTTACCATATAAATCGGTGAAATTAAAAGGGAGACCGTTTCCATTATTTACTTTCGGATATAAGGTTTTAGAAGTATTATCTAATAAACTATGCTTCACGGAGAAAATATAGGATGCAGCACTTGCACTTCCATCTGCTTTTTTCTTGAAAGGACCTTCTAAAACTGCTTTAGCAAGGAAAGGTGAAATGGAAACTTTTCCACCGAATTCTTTTTTATTTCCATCACGGTAGGTAATATCCATGATCGAAGAAATTCTCCCTCCGTATTTTGCATCGAAACCACCGGTGTAGATATCTACGTTTTTGATTAACTCCGTTTCAAAGATGGAGAAGAAACCTATCGAGTGGAAAGGGTTGTAGATAGTCATACCATCTAGAAGTACTTTGTTTTGGATAGGCGTACCACCCCGTACATACATTTGTCCACCTTGGTCACCGGTTGTTACAACTCCTGGAGTTACACTAAATGCTCCAACGATGTCATTTTCAGCACCAATACTTGGGATTCTCTCAATTTCCTTTTTACTCATTCGGATGATTGAAGTCCCTGGTTCTTTCTTTTTTCTTTGTGCTTCTGCACTGATGATAACACCACCCAACTCTTGAGTTGATTCTGTTTTCTCCAATTCAAATTTTAAATTGGTAAATCCGGATGGTTTTGTGATATTGATATTTTGAGTTACTTTATCGAAATTTCCATTATCAATTTTGATGATATAATTTCCCACATCTACTTTTGGAATCGAGAAGAATCCATCTACATCTGTATTTGCGCCTCTCACAACCGTACTATCCGGATTTAACAACAATACTTTTTCGAACAATACAGGCTCTCCGTTTTTCTTATTGTAAAGAAATCCTCTGACGTTGTGTTCTTGTGAAAAAGCTAGATTTAGTATGAAAGTAGAAAAAACAAGAGATATAAATATTTTCATAGTGTAATTTAAAGTAAAGTCCTAATTAACAGTTCAAGGATCAAAATTTTGGAGCGAATATAGGTATTTGATCTAACAATTTACTAGTGAAAATGTAAAAATAGTTTGTACGGTATTAACTATTGAGTAAACGGTTGAAGGTGAAAAACATAAATTTACTGGAGATCTGAAAGGGATTCATGTATTATTTTCTTAAGATTATTTTTGCTTGATCCCAGTATTGATCCATTTCTTGAAGTGTTAAATTTTGAATCTTTAGATCGTTTTTTGTTATGAGTTCTTCCATTAACTGGAAACGGGAAATAAATTTCGAATTGGTTTTTGAAAGTGCATCATCTGGATTGATATTGATAAAACGCGCGTAGCAACGCCAATGAA
>CAIUKX010000437.1 GCA_903899795.1 uncultured Flavobacteriales bacterium | reverse complement strand
TAGAATCCAGATAGGTTTTTGGAATATCAAATCGAATAATACCACATTTCTTTTGTGAAAAAGATTGAAAAGAAAAAAATGCAATAAAAAGTACTGTGAAAAATTTCATGTTGTATTTTTTGAGCGAAAGATACTATTTATTGAACAAAAATGGATTAATAAAATTTCTAAGGTTTAAGTCTCAAAAGTTCTTTAAATCAATGATTGATTCTTTTAATTCCCATTCACGTATTTCTTGAAATTATTTAAAATTGATTGCCAACCGGCTTTTTGAAAATCTTCCGGATGAATGTTTTCAGGATCGAATTGTTCCGTAACTGTCGTTTTTCCGTTCTGATTTTCAAAAGTAACGAGCACTTGTCTTCCGTCTTCCAGTGAATAAGCAATTTTTTTATGTTCAATTACTTCGTCATAAATTCCTTCAAAATCGAAACTCATTTTTCCATCTTTGGAAGCCATTGTCGAAGAGAACTTTCCTCCTGTACGAATATCATTTGTAGCTTTTGGACAATGCCAGTCATCGGAAGCGAAGTTCCAATTTACAATATGTTCTGGTGAAGTCCAGTAGTTCCAAACTTTATCAAGTTCTGTATTTAGTGTTGTTTCGACAGTAATTTTTGAAGTGCTCATTCTCGATCGTGTTTATGTATGTCTTGCAAATTTATAGTTTTTCAATTTGTTTACGAAGCATTTCTTTTTCGGTCTTTGTTTTACAGAGTGTGTAGGCTTTCTGTAAATAATCTTTTGCTCTATTACTGTCAATTGATTTGTAGAGTTCAGCTAAGAGAACAAAATAAAAATGATTGTTTTTGAGATTCATTTTTTCAGCTTCTTGTAGAGCAATCAAATTACCCTGAACTTTTGACAATGCAAAAATTCTATTCAAAGCGATAATCGGTGAATAATCAATTGTTACTAATGCATCGTATAATTTCAAAATATTCCCCCATTTATCCAAACTTTCCAAATCAACAGTATACCAATAAGCTATACTTGCTTCAAGGTAATATTTAGAGCCGATTTTCCATTTGGAAGCCTGTTGTAAGTAGTGAAATCCTTTTTCAATGAGTTCTTGGTCCCATAATTCTTTATTTTGATTTTCATAGAGAATAGTTGTGTCATTTTTTTGCTGTCGCGCTTCTAAACGCGATGATTGAAAGCACATCAAAGACATCAATGCATTGGTTGAGTGTGTATTGGTTGATGGATTATTTATAAGAAAATATCCAAGATTTAATGCTTCAACACAAAGTTCTTTACGGATAATTGATTCGTGACTTTCGGAATAATAACCTTCACTGAATAATAAATAGATGGTATGAAGAACTGTATTTAGTCTTGCAGATAATTCGATGTCATCGGGCATTTCAATTTCAATATTCTCGGACTTTAGTTTTGATTTTGCCCGTTGAAGCCGTTTATGAATAGTTTCTTTATTCGATAAAAACGCATTGGCAATTTCATCAAGTCCAAATCCACAAAGAATTCTTAATGCTAAGCTAATTTGTGCTTCACTTGAAATAGATGGATGACAAATGGTAAAAAGCATTTGAAGCTGACTGTCTGCTATATTTTTGTCTGTAAGATCTATTGAAAATTCATTCAATTGTTGTTCCGATAATTTAATTCGTTCTATGATTTTATCTTTGAAAATCGAGTCTCGATTGAGGTGATTTTTCACTTTATTTTTTGCTACTGTATATAGCCATGCAGTTGGATTGACAGGTACTCCCTGATAGGGCCATGTGTCGAGTGCGAGGACGAATGTCTCACTGACTAGATCTTCTGCAACTTCAATATGATTAATTCCAAATGTTTTAGCGAGTACTGCTACAAGTTTGCTGTACTCAGTTTTAAAAAGATTCGGAATGATATCGTTATTCTTCATTTGTCAAAGGAAAAAGGCTGTAGGAACAACTTTTTCTACAGCCTTTTTAATCAATTAATGTTTTACAATTTCCCTTACTTCCACAGTATTCCCTTCGCCTTGAAGGATAGGAGTTCCTTTTGCAAATTCAGCAGCTTCCTCAGCAGATTCAGCTCTGACTATTACGTATCCACCCAGTGTTTCTTTTATATCACCGAAAGGTCCGTTTGTAATCAATTTTTTATGATCAACAACTTTAGCATTGTCAAACAAAAGACCTGTGCCACCTACAAATTTATTTTGAGCAGCAATTGTTCCCACCCAATCCATTTGTTGTTTCATCCAGGTTTGCATTTGTTCAGGAGAAACTTTACCATTTACATTTTCGTGTCTGAAAATTAGAATGAATTCTTTCATGTTTTTTTATTTAAATGAATATTTGAATTATACTAGCTTAACAATCGAAAAGTCACTAAAGGGACATTTTATTTTTATTGTTGGAATCGAACTCTGAATTTAGATTAAAAAAGTGAACAGTAAGTTTATTGATGATATTATTGATGAAATATGAACGAAATAGGATTGCTTAATTCCAATTGAAACCAACAAGAAGCATATTCGCAATTCCTTCTCGCAACCCATTGTTAGGTAGGGCTGATTTGCCGATGAAGAATCTATATTGTAGATCGATAGAAAAATTATCTTTTTGCCAAATTTCAATGCCAGTTCCGATAGAAAAAGCAGGTATACCAGTATAGAATCCGGCAGTTTTGGGATCTTTTACTGTATAAAATACCGGTGCGTCGAAAGTCAGGCCCACACCACCCAGGATCCACCATTTTTTTTGTAACCAGTATTGTCCGGCTAATTGAAATGCCTCAAAGCCTCGGTCTTTTCCGTTGTATTTGTATGTCGCTCCCGGCAAAAGAGCAAGTATTGCCAATCGATGATTGATCCTATAACCGATTTTTATGTTTGGTAAAGTTGCTGATAAAGCTGTAGTAGTTGTTGAGTTGGTTTTTAAGTTTAAAAGTCCTGAACCAGCTCCTAAACCAAATATGAGACCTTTTTGTTCAGGTGTATTTATATTTGTTTGGCTGTGTGAAGAAATACAAATGGTTGTTAGCAGAATTGATATAAATAAGCGCATCTTTCTAATTTTAAAGTTGAATACAAAATTGCGGTTAGTTCGTTTGAAAAAAGTTACCAAATGATAAAATCATTTTGAATATTTTCTGATTCTGCTTAAACTTTGTGGTGTAATTCCTAAATAGGAAGCAATATGTTTTTGCGCTACTCGATTATTTATTGTGGGAAATTTTGATAACAGAATCCGATATCTTTCTTCAGCTGTTAATGTGAGTAGTTCGATTTGTTGTTGTTGTTTTTCAATAAATGACGTTTCTGCAGATATTTGAACGATAATTTGTCCCACAGGTGTGCGTCCTAATTTATAGAAATCATCACTTTTTATTCTGACCATTTCTGATTTTTCAAGTGAAATTAGCAGTAATGGTGTAGGTTTTCTAAGAAGTAAAGACATATAGTCGCAACAAAAACTTTTATCAAAGGCAAAATCCAGACAAACGAAATTATTTTCTTTCCAAAGAAAAATGCCAGCACTACCGTTTAAGATGAAGTAAAAATATTTTTCGGTTTTATCTTGATCTTTGATTAGTTCATCTTTTTCAAATGTAATGGGCTCACAAT
>CAIUKX010000436.1 GCA_903899795.1 uncultured Flavobacteriales bacterium | reverse complement strand
GGAGTAGTCATTCCGATTACGGTGGCACGCGATAAATCCATCAAATTGATTCAGGACGCCAACAAAGGATCGAAGATCATCGGTGTCGTTTCACAAAAGAATCAAAACGAAGAATCTCCGGATTTTAATGATTTGTATTCGATTGGAACCGTAGCTCAAATCATTCGAATGCTGCGGATGCCGGACGGAAGTACAACCGTGATCATCCAGGGAAAAAGACGTTTCGAAATGCTCGAACCGGTGAAATCCGAACCGTATTTATATGCGAAAGTTCGCTTGATCAACGAGGAGAAATTCGAAAAGAAAAACAAGGAATTAAAAATGATGTTCGATTCTGTCAAAGAATTGGCATTGCAAATTATTCGCGATAGTCCAAGTATTCCAAGTGAAGCTTCTTTCGCGATTGGAAACATCGACAGCCCGACATTTTTGGTCAATTTCATTTCGTCCAATATGAACGCTGACGTTGTCAAGAAACAAGCGATGTTGGAAGAAACAGATTTGAAGAAACGTGTCAGATTGGTCATGGAGCACCTGACATTGGAAATTCAAATGCTGGAAATGCGCAACGAAATTCAGTTGAAAGTCCGCAAAGACATGGACCGTCAGCAGCGTGAATATTTCCTGAACCAGGAGATGAGAACCATCCAGGAAGAATTGGGTGATAATCCGCAGGAACAAGACATCAGAGACATGCGTGATCGTGCCGAGACAAAAAAATGGAACGAGAAAGTGGAGAAAATGTTCTACAAAGAATTGGATCGTTTTCAGCGCATGAATCCACAAGGAGCTGAATATTCCGTTCAATTGAATTACCTCGATTTGATCTTGGAATTGCCTTGGGGAGAATATTCAACCGATAAATTGGATCTGAAAAGAGCTGCAAAAATCCTGGATCGTGATCATTACGGTTTGGAAGATGTGAAAAGAAGAATCCTTGAGTACCTGGCGGTTTTGAAACTGAAAGGAAACATGAAATCGCCGATTCTTTGTTTCTACGGACCTCCGGGAGTTGGAAAAACTTCTTTAGGAAAATCGATCGCTGAAGCACTCGGGCGTAAATACATCCGTATGTCGCTTGGAGGTGTGCACGATGAGTCTGAAGTTCGCGGTCATAGAAAAACATACATAGGAGCAATGCCGGGACGAATCATTCAAAACATCAAGAAAGCAGGAATTTCCAATCCGGTTTTTGTCTTGGATGAAATCGATAAATTAGGAAAAAGCAATCACGGAGATCCGTCTTCAGCGATGCTCGAAGTATTGGATCCCGAACAAAATAGTGAGTTCTACGATAATTATGTAGAGACTGAATTCGATCTTTCTCGCGTGATGTTCATCGCTACAGCCAATAATCTTTCAACTATTCCGGGACCTTTGCGCGATCGTATGGAAATCATTGAAGTAAATGGTTACACGGTAGAAGAGAAAATAGAAATTGCGAAGAAACATTTGGTGCCGAAGCAAATCGAAGAACATGGAATCACCAAAAAAGATTTCACGATTGACTCGAAGTTATTGGAGCAACTGATTGAAGAATATACAAGCGAATCTGGAGTGCGTGGTTTGGATAAAAAGGTAGCTAAACTAGTCCGAAACAGAGCGCGACAAATCGCAATGGAAGAAGAGTTCACACCGAAAATGACGCAGGAAGACTTACCAACCATACTAGGAGCGGGGAGAGGAAGAACGAAATACGATAACAACAGTGTTGCCGGAGTCGTTACAGGTTTGGCATGGACAAGCGTAGGCGGAGATATATTATTCATAGAATCATCCATTACCAAAGGAAAAGGTAAATTAACCCTGACTGGAAATTTGGGAGATGTCATGAAAGAATCAGCTGTCATTGCACTCGAATATTTGAAAGCACACAGCAATTGGTTCGGTTTGAAACAAGAGGTTTTTGATAATTACAATGTGCATGTACACGTTCCCGAAGGAGCAACTCCGAAAGATGGGCCAAGTGCAGGTATTACCATGTTGACTTCCTTAGCATCTTTGTTCTCACAACGCAAAGTGAAGAAAAACTTGGCAATGACCGGAGAAATTACCTTGCGTGGAGATGTGTTGCCAGTAGGAGGTATTAAAGAAAAGATTTTGGCAGCCAAGCGGGCAAGTATCAAAGAGATTATTCTTTGCGAAAAAAATAGAAAAGACATCGAAGAGATCAATGAAACGTATTTGAAAGGTTTGACATTCCATTATGTAAAAAGCATGAAAGAAGTCCTTGATATTGCGATTATTAAAGAAAAGGTAGAGAGCCCGGTTGAAATTATTTAATGTTGAAACAAACGAATTTTAGAATTTTATCGTCTAAGTTGGTAATTCAAAAAAAATAGTATCTTTAGTGAGGCAGTACCTTTTCCATTTGATAAAATATGCTGGAATCTAGTTTTTCTATATACAATTTATTAAGCATTTTAACCTGCTTTGTAGGCTTGTTGTATGCCTTTCAAATCGGAACTTTAAAAAAAACAAAATCAATTGAACACAAGTATTTCACTTGGTATTTGATTGTTGTTTCTTTTTTGGTATTCCTTTTCTTCCTGGTTGATATCAATCTAAAGATTAAGAAAATAGGATTACTGCTGGTTTTTCTGATCGTACCATGTGTGCTGCTGATGGCTCCCTTGATGTGGTTGTACATTCGTAAACTGATTTCTAAAAACGAAGGAAAAGGAACTTTAATCCATTTTCTACCTTCCATTATTACAGCTGTTCTTATTTTGATTTTTGGAATTGCTTTCTTGGCGACTTCAAAACCAGTATTCATTCAACTCTTGACTTTTGTATGCATCGGTTCATTGATTTTTGTGTTTTTAGGTCAGAATATTTTGTACATCTATTTGTCCATCCGTGGTTTTTTGAGACATCGAAGAAAGATGCAGCACATTTATTCCTATTCGGAAGAAGTGGATTTATCGTGGGTACGAGGTTTGATCATCGGGTATGTGGTATTTATTGTCGGTATGATCGTTGTCAATAATATATCCAAAAAGAATACAACTCAAATTACTTCAATTGAGGATCATGCTGGTAAAATGATGATTGTTACATCTTCAGTCAATGATTTTGATACAGGAGATAAAATCGCTTTGGATGGCTTTTCGGATAAAAATTACAACGGTGAATTCAAGGTGGAAAAGATTGATAGTAAATCATTTTTTATTCCGAAATTAAAATACAGTAAGCTCGAATTCAAAACAGCTAAAGTGATAAGTCCAGATAAGGAACTCTCCGAAATTTCGAATATCTTATTCAATTTGATTGTTCTGCTTTACATCATCTATACCGGTCACAATGCGATGAAACAAAAAACAATTGCCGTTTCAGAGCCTATTGATAACAATGAAGAACTTATTGATGTGAATGGAGCAGGAGCGGAATTTGATAAAGACAAAACACTTTCTGAAGCTCAACTCCTTGTTTTCAAAAAGATCAAAGAAGATTTACTGGAATTGATGAAAACCGAAAAGCCTTATTTGGATCACAACTTGAATATTTTCACCTTATCCAAACGATTGAATACAAACAGTAAATACCTTTCACAAGTCATCAACCTGGAATTCAACAAAAGCTTCGTCCATTTTGTGAATGAATACAGAATCGAAGAAGCAAAACAAATACTGCTTGCGAATAACAATTATACGATCGAAGCCCAAAGTCAAATGGTTGGATTCAAATCGAAATCCTCTTTCAATATGGCATTTAAGCGCCACACCGGAGTAACCCCTTCTTTATACATTCAGGGCCACGGAGCTAGTAATTCTTGATAGCATCAAATATCTCCCTGTCAGCCTTCGATACAAAAAATAACTCCGCTGCACTACATCATTTTTCACTCAGTCAGACAGGTTCGTGTATCATTACTCACCATCAATTTCTAGAACTTCTAATATGTCTCCTTTAGATCTTCGAAAGTCTTGGTTTCTCTTATGGTTTTCCCTTTAAAAGTTCAGTTAAACACCCAACATCAATCTTATATGTCTTATATGGTTAACCCGAGAGTTCTATCTATACTTCCCCCAACAATTTTTTCCAGTCATCATTTTCAGCTACTCGCTTGATTGTTTCATTCCGTTCAATGAGAAAGCCTTTCATGTAAGTGGTAAGCACCAGTTTTGAGAATAGTTTTCCAATTATTCCCAAAGGAGCATCAAATTCGAATATGTCGGTCATGATGGTTTCCGATCCGTTCCATTCAAATAAATGTTGGTGGTGAATTTTCCGAAACGTTCCTTTTACCATTTCGCTGACAAAATAATTGGGGGGAGAGTAAGCAGAAATTTTCGTTGTCATATTCTGATAGATTGCAAAATGTTTGGCTCTCCAGGTTACTACGTCATTTAATTGCATAACTCCTGAGGTCACTCCAGCGATTGCCTTTTCATTCGTTTTTGCGGTGCTCAATTGATGTAGATCGACACTTAAAGAAAGTAAGAAACACCGTTCTATCGGGGCTTTGATTCGTGTGGTTAGTTCTATGGTTGCCATGTTATTCTTTTTTTAATTGTTCAACTCGTTTGTTCCAAAAATCGGGTTTCATGTATTCGGGATATAAAGCTTTATACCCTTTTCGTTTTGCTTTTGCGGCGAATAGTTTAAAAACAAACTTTTGTACACCAGGCGGGGGAGATGTAAATACAGTATCATCCATTAATTCACTTCCGAATGCAATCCCTTGCCAGAAATTAGGTTGTCCCTTTTTATCCAGTTTTCCTTCGTGTGCCAAACCAAAAATAGTGTGAACAACTTCATTCAATTTTCCTGCTGGTCGTGCAACTACGAGCACAGATAACAATGAATCTCCATGAGGTTTGAAAGTATGAGCAACTCCGGCTGGTACAACTATTTTTTCCCCGGCATGCATGATTTTTTGATCCTTATTGAGAATGAAAAGTGCTTCACCTTCTACGACTTCAAATTCCTCTTCATACGTCGGGTGAATGTGCTTGGGAGGTCCCGAAGCCCCAGCAGGTAAAATCCCTAAACCTTTGATAACGACTTCACCATTCCCTTCTGTGATATGTACTTCGGCAGCATATTCTCCCGTAATAGGATTAGAAAATAAAACCAACTCTTTTTCTTTCAATAGCAACTGGAAAGTCGCTCCGTCAGTTGACAATGCGACTCCGGTACCTTCAATCGGTTTGCCTGTTTTGTCAAGTGTTCTTCCAATAACTTGTGTACTCATAAATTATCTCATTTCTACTTTTCGGGAATTAAATATAGAAAAATATAATTGGTTCACTTACATTTTATTGCAAAAAAAAGACCATCACAAAGGATGGTCTTTCGTATTATTTATAGAAGACAATCAATGTCCTAAAGCGGCTAAATAACGTTCAGCATCCAGTGCAGCCATACAACCAGTACCAGCAGCTGTAATCGCTTGACGGTATGTTTTATCAGCAGCATCACCTGCAACAAATACACCTGGTACATTTGTTCTAGAGGTTCCCGGTTGAGCATATTTGATGTAACCAGTCTCGTCCAAATCGATGAAACCTTTGAAAATATCTGTATTTGGTTTGTGACCAATCGCTACGAAAAATCCTGTTGCTGGAATTACTGTTTCAACACCTGTAACCGAGTTTTTCACTTTTACACCTGTCACAACATCGTCACCCAATACTTCAACCGTATCCGTACTGAACATGATTTCAATATTTGGCGTATTTTTTACACGATCAGCCATTATTTTAGAAGCTCTGAATTCTTCTTTACGAACAAGCATCGTCACTTTTGTGCATAGCTTGGAAAGATAATGTGCTTCCTCACATGCAGAATCTCCAGCACCAACGATTACTGTTTCCTGACCTCGGTAAAAGAATCCGTCGCAAACTGCACAAGCAGAAACACCACCACCACTTAAAAGGAATTTTTGTTCGCTTGGTAATCCCAAATATTTTGCAGAAGCTCCTGTTGAAATAATAACTGTTTCAGCGTGAATTTCTTTTCCTTCTTCCGTCCAGCATTTGTGGATCGGACCTGTGAAATCAACTTTATCAATGAATCCGAATCGGATGTCTGTTTCAAAGCGTTTTGCTTGTGCTTCTAGCTCTACCATCATTTCAGGCCCTGAGATTCCTTGCGGATATCCGGGGAAATTTTCAACCTCATTTGTGGTTGTCAATTGTCCGCCAGGCTGCATCCCCTGATACATTACCGGATGCATATCCGCTCTTGCTGCATAGATAGCTGCTGTATATCCAGCTGGTCCCGATCCGATGATAAGGCATTTTACTTTTTCAATATCACTCATTTTGAAATATATTTTCTTGCTTAGTTGGTTGCAAAAGTAACGCTTTCCAAGAGAAAAAAAAGGAACTTCTGAAAAAAGGAAAAACAGGTAGGAATTCAAGAATTGGGTTTATAAGTCAAAGTATATTTAGAGTGTTAAATAGTTAGATGTTTTTTTTAAAATAAATATTATTTTTCTCTTGAAGTAAAAGTGTTTATCATGTTGTTTTTTAGTGGTTTAGTGTGTGTTTTTTATTCTTTTTATTCGAGAATACTATTATTCAGAATCTTTTCGTTTGAATATACTTTGAAAATCTAATTAAAGGACGTATTTTTGCACCCCAATTTTCAATGAAATAGATGACTGAAACGGAAATTTACGAAGCCAAAACACTATACCCATTTCAACGAACAACAGTAGATTCCATACTGGCCGATCTTGAAAAGAATGGCAAAAACTACAACTTACTGTTCCAACTTCCTACGGGAGGAGGGAAGACAGTGATATTTTCCGAAATCGCTCGAGAATTCATCAAAAGAACGGGTGAAAAAGTTTTGATTTTGACACATCGAATCGAGTTATCTGTTCAAACCTCCAAGCAATTATCTGCTATTGGCGTCAATAATATGGTCATCAGCAGTGATGTGAAAACCATTAAAAGTCAGGATGAATTTCAATGTTACATCGCAATGGTGGAAACCTTGAACAATCGTTTGCAGGACAATGAAAATTTTGTTGAAGGAGTTGGATTGGTAATTGTCGATGAAGCGCATTACAACAGTTTCCGTAAAATATTCCAGTTCTATGAACAGGTCAATATTTTAGGAGTTACAGCTACACCTTTGAGCAGTAATCGTGCTTTGCCATTGAACGACAACTATAATAAGTTATTGGTTGGAGAGAGTATCATGTCTTTAATTGAAGGCGGCTATTTGTCTTCAGCTGAAACGTTTACATATGATGTGAATCTTCATGGTTTAAAGATCGGTTCAAACGGTGACTTCACAGTGAACAGTTCCGATTCTGTCTACGGAAACTATTTCATGCAGGAGAAATTACTTTTTGCGTATGAAGAAGTAGCGATCGGATCAAAAACGTTGATTTTTAATTCGGGAATCGAGACTTCTATTCGCGTTGAAGAAACGTTCAAAAAGCGAGGATATAAAATCCGTCACTTGGATTCCACATTCAGCGATAAAGACCGTAAAGATGTATTGGAATGGTTTAAAGTGACAAAAGATGCCATTTTAACTTCCGTTGGAATTTTAACCACAGGTTTCGATGAACCGACCGTTGAAACGATTATATTGAATCGAGCAACACGTTCCCTTACTTTATATCATCAAATGATCGGAAGGGGATCGAGAAGATTGCCAAATAAAAGTATCTTTAAATTAATCGATCTGGGGAACAACGTTCGTCGTTTCGGTTACTGGCAGGATTATTTGAATTGGCAGGACGCATTTCGTTTTCCTGATCGCTTCTTGGAGTCAAGACTTTCCGAATTGGAGGATATGGAATTTGAAGTTGAATTTGAATTTCCACGTGCACTGAAAGAAAGAATCGATACCGATAAATTGGAAAGTTATAACATCCGTGACGATTATTATGAATGCCTGGATGCGAATTTGAAAGGAAAGGTGGCTGTCGATAATTCATTGGAAAATCATTTCGAAGTGATCCGTGCAGTAGCAACCGATTTTTACGATGGACTGGCTATACAGGAAGCTTTGCAGGAACACATTGAGCATCGATTGAAACAATATACCAAGTGTATTTCGAAAAGCACACCGAATTATTTCAAATACTTGATGGAAACGTACAATCGTCAATTGAGACAACGTTTGAGAGAAGTATTGGAAGATGAATAATAAATGTTCTTATTTTATATTTACTTTTAACCCAAAAAAATAGTAATGGAAGCAGTAATTAATACAAACAAAGGAGCGATGAAAGTTTCATTTTATGAAAATGATGCTCCAAATACAGTAGCTAATTTCGTGAAATTGGCAAAAGAAGGATATTACGACGGTTTGAAATGGCATAGAGTTATTCCAAATTTCGTGATCCAGGGTGGTTGCCCGAATACACGTCAGGGTGCTAAAGGAATGCCTGGTACAGGTGGTCCGGGTTACAAGATCGATTGTGAAACAAAAGGAGATAATCAGTACCATGACAGAGGTGTGCTTTCAATGGCTCATGCTGGGAAAAACACAGGTGGTTCTCAATTTTTCGTGGTTCACAGCCGTGCTCAAACTTCGCATTTGGATGGAGTTCATACTTGTTTCGGAAAATTAACTGAAGGAGAAGAAGTATTGGATTCAATTCGTGAAAATGATACAATTGATTCAATTACAATTATCGACTAATCTTCAATAAAATATATTTCTCAAAGGCTATCGATATCGGTAGCCTTTTTTGTTTATCTAAACCTCAGTACATACACTCAAGCATTTCTACCGTTTAAATAATACTGAATTGAGAATAGAATTCTTAATCGTAATTTGCGGCAAACTATAGAAACTATGAATTCAAAAATTACCCTATTTTTTGTTGCGTTCTTAACTTTGGTAAGTTCCGCATTTTCTCAAAAGAAAGAATATTCATGTGCCAATGTGAAGTTAAAAAACAAAAAATTAAAAAGTAATACTTTAACGGTTGCTCAAATTGCACAGACAGAGCGCTACGATGTACACTTTTATTCCCTGGATTTAAATATGACCAATACATCAACAGATCTTTCCGGGACTGTTGAAATTCATGGTACAGCACGTGAAGATTTGGATTCGGTTTGGTTTGAATTATTTCAGACCTATACAATTTCAGACTTGAGTCTAAATGGATCGGCAGTTAATTATAATAGAAATTTGTCTGCAATTAAAGTTCCTGTTAACATTTTGGCGAATGAATCATTTGTAATATCAGTTACTTATAACGGAACTCCACCTGATGCTGCCACAAATCCTTTGGGTGGTTCAGGTATGACCAATGCTTTTTCTCCTTCTTGGGGAAATCAGGTTACTTATTCATTGAGTGAACCTTTTTCTGCGTTTGAATGGTTTCCCTGCAAGCAATCACTAACTGATAAAGCGGATAGTGTTTATGTGAATGTAACTGTTCCCTCGACTTGTAAAGCCGGTTCAAATGGTTTGCTTGTTCAGGAACTTGATTTAGGAAATGGAACAACGAAATTCATGTGGAAACATCTTTTCCCAATTGATTACTATTTGATTTCAGTTGCGGTTGCCGAGTATATCGATTACACAGTCTATGCAAATCCTGTCGGAGCTGCAAATCCCATTCCGATTCAGAATTTTATTTATAACAATCCGGCTACCTTGACGAATTTTCAAACGGATATAGATGAAACAGTAAACTTTTTAGAATACTTTTCTGAGATCTATGGTTTATATCCTTTTGAAACCGAAAAATACGGACATTGTATGGCTCCGCTTAGTGGAGGGATGGAACATCAGACGATGACAACCCAAGGTTTTTTCGAAAAGACGATCACTGCACATGAATTGGCTCATCAATGGTTTGGAGATAAAGTTACATGCGGCTCATGGGCAGATATTTGGGTGAATGAAGGTTTTGCAGCTTATTCGGAATACCTGATGCTTGAACACATGTACCCTGGACAAGAAGTTCAGGATATGTCAACTCGACATAACAATGTGATGAGTGTTGCAGGCGGAAGTATTTGGGTTCTGGATAGTTTGAATGCAAACACCATTTTTGATTCAAGATTGTCTTATAACAAAGGGGCAGCTTTTCTTCATACGTTGAGATATTTATTAAATGACGATACTCAGTTTTTTCAATCATTGAGAAATTATCAGGCAAATCATGCCTTTGATACAGGCTTAGGTGTCGATGTGGAACAAGAAATGGAAACTATTTCAGGATTGGATTTGGCTCCGGCATTTGAACAATGGTATTTTGGAGAAGGTTATCCAACCTATTCTGCAAAGTGGAATGTTGTAGGAAGTGATTTAATTGTAAACATTACAGATCGGAGAGCACACGTCTGAACT
>CAIUKX010000435.1 GCA_903899795.1 uncultured Flavobacteriales bacterium | reverse complement strand
TTTTCTTTCGCTTGTTTTTCAGTCATACCTACTGATGCGATCTCAGGTGATGCATACGTACAACCTGGGATATTACCGTAATCCAATGGTTCAGGATGGTGACCGGCAATTTTCTCTACACAGATAATTCCTTCTGCTGAAGCAACGTGAGCCAATGCAGGACCAGGAACGATATCTCCGATAGCATAATATCCAGGGATATTCGTTTGGTAGTAGTCGTTCACCAAAACGCGACCTTTGTCGGTAACAATTCCAACTTCTTCCAAACCTATATTTTCAATGTTTGCAGCAATACCTACAGCTGAAAGAACAATATCACATTCGATTTTTTCTTCTCCTTTAGCAGTTTTGATAGAAACAACACATCCTTTTCCTTTTGTGTCAACAGATTCAACGTTCGCGTTGGTCAAAATGGAAATCCCTGCTTTTTTCAACGATTTTTCCATTTGTTTGGATACCTCTTCATCTTCAACCGGAACAATGTTCGGAAGGTATTCAACGATAGTAACTTCAGTTCCAATCGCATTGTAGAAGTAAGCAAATTCAACACCTATAGCACCTGAACCAACCACTACCATTTTCTTCGGTTGCGATTTCAAAGTCATAGCTTCTCTGTATCCAATGATTTTTTGTCCGTCTTGTGGAAGGTTTGGTAATTGACGTGAACGAGCGCCAGTAGCGATAATCAAACCTTTATCAGCTGTGTATTCGGTCACTTTTCCATCTTCACCTGTAACGGCAACTTTTTTACCAGGTTTAACAACACCAGTACCTTTGATGACATCCACTTTGTTCTTTTTCAATAAGAACTGAATTCCACCGCTCATACCATTTGCAACTCCGCGACTTCTTTCAATAATCGCATTGAAATCAACTTTCGCTTCTTTTACAGAAATTCCATAATCGCTTGCATGAGTCAGGTATTCAAAAACGTTAGCGCTTTTCAATAAAGCTTTTGTTGGAATACATCCCCAGTTCAAACAAATTCCACCCAAAGATTCTCTTTCAACGATGGCAGTTTTCAATCCCAATTGAGATGCACGGATGGCAGTTACATAACCACCAGGTCCACTTCCTATAACTATAATGTCGTAATTCATTCTATTCAATATTTGATGTGTGCGAAGATAATGATTTATTCTTTTTAACTGTAGGGTGAGCGAAAAGTTTATTACTACGTCAGATCAGGTATGATTTCTATGAAATGATGAACCTTAAGGAGGAGCTTTGATCTACAATAAATTACCTGAATTACAGTTTTACACTGATACCAAATTTTCCACCGGAAAAACCGTTACCACTACCAACTTCAAAATTGAGTCCCATTTTTTCCGAAAAGTAGTAACGTCCGCCTAATTGTATACCAAATCCAATACCTGAAGTATGAGAACCTGGATAATCACTCGTTGAATTCCAAATATAAAAGCCAAGATTACAACCCGCATATAAGTCCCAGGTAACGGGGATTGCTAATATTCTATTGAAGTGATAGTTGCCATTCCCGGAAATTCCAATGACTGAATGGTTGTATTGTTTTCCGAAAAAATTATCGTGGTAGTTACGAAAGGATGCTTCGCCTCCGATTGTGATGTCTTGATAAACTCCATGATCGAAACCAACATATATCGGAATCCCCCAAGAGGAAAGACCTACACCTGCGTTTAATTGATTTTTACCAACTTCCAGTGGACATTGAGAAAAAGAAAAGTAAGTTGTCAGGGCAAAAGTGAGCGTAACAAGGAATTTTTTCATAGTTTTTATAATTTAATTCTAGAGTTTCTACGTGTGAAAAAAAAAACAAAATTAAACTTTATTTGATTTTCACCTTATTTCTATTCTCTTTTCCCCTTAAAATAAGCATAAATTGCCATTGCATGGCCGTGACCCAATCCAAATTCTTCTTTGAGCCAATTCGTAATTTGAGTCGCTTTTACCATCTCGGAGATTTCGCCATTAATAATAAAACCTTTTACCTCAGCCAATATTTTGAAATCCTCAGCAGTTTTACCGGTTTTCGCTTGAATGTTATCGAGATATGCTTGGAATGACATCGTTGAAGTGTATATGTGATGAACAACAAAATTAGGATAAAATTTTAGCAATCCGATCAACTATTTGTTGCAATGAATAACAAGATAGGCTACTAATCCTTCTAATTCATCGATTGGGATTTTGGTGACGCATTCAATCATCGATTCATTTTCTCCAATGATAAGTACACCTTTTTTTTCATCTTCGTAGCCAACTGATTTGATCGAAAATACAAGTGGATGAATTTCTTTTGTCTTTTTAGCGTCTTTGAACCAGCCGTAATTGGCTTCATAAGTTACGTTATTGTTGCTAAAATGAATTTCTTCAGAACCATAAGTATTCCATAGAGCTACACGCAATAAATAAAACCCAATCAATCCGAAAAGCCCTATGCTGATTAGAAACCCGATATGAAATTTACCACCTGTTGAAATAGTGAGAATCAGTGAGAGCAATGGAAGAATAAACGAGACAAAGCTGAAAAAGAACATCAAAGCTCTCGGAATCAAAGGCGATTTTTTCGTTTTAAGCTTTAATAAGTTGTTTTGAAAATCGTATTGGGAACTATTCAATCCAGTTGCAGAAAAATTAGTGTCAATTATTTGGTCGTTCATGGTGTTGTAATTGGTAAACGAAGATAATGATTATTTTGAATACCCCAATCTCACATCTCACCCTCACTCTGTTTTGGCACAAGTTTTGAGATATCTCAAACTTTCCGATTGTAAAATTGGATTATTGATTAATTTTAATGTTAAATCATTAAAACAAGGTATAAAAAGATTAATAAATTAAACTCTGCGAAAAAAAACTCTGTGATACTCTGTGCAAAACTCCGAGTAACTCTGTGGTTAAATAATTATAGCGGCGGTTAAATTAAAATACAATGAGCAAGATATTAGTAATAGACGATGAACGTGCAATTCGAAGAGCATTGCGAGAAATTTTGGAGTTCGAGGATTTTGAAGTAGATGAAGCTGAAAATGGTAAAGAAGGCTTGGAAAAAGCATCTTCAGGTTCATTCGACATGATTTTTTGTGATATCAAAATGCCAATCATGGATGGACTGGAAGTACTCGATGAATTATTGAAAGCGAAAGTGGAAACTCCGGTCATTATGATTAGTGGACACGGTAACATCGAAACGGCAGTTCAAGCGATCAAAAAAGGAGCGTTTGATTTTATTGAAAAACCACTGGATTTGAATCGTATTTTGGTCACAATTCGAAATGCAAAAGACCGAACAGTTTTAGTGGAAGAAACCAAGCAATTGAAAACTACCGTGAAACGTTTCAAAGGAAGTTCAATCATTGGCGAAACGGAAGGAATCAATAAGATCAAAGAGATGATTGAAAAGGTTGCTCCTTCTGATGCTCGTGTTTTGATTACCGGTGGAAATGGTACTGGAAAAGAATTAGTAGCTCGTTCATTGCATGATAATAGTAACAGACGTAAGATGCAGTTCATAGAGGTGAATTGTGCTGCTATCCCTGCAGAATTGATCGAAAGTGAATTATTCGGTCACGAAAGAGGAGCGTTTACTTCGGCAGTTAAAGATAAAAAAGGAAAATTTGAATTGGCTTCGGGTGGGACATTGTTTTTAGATGAGATTGGTGATATGAGTCTTCCTGCTCAGGCAAAAGTTTTGAGAGCTCTGCAAGAAAATGTGATCCAGCGGGTAGGAGGGGAGAAAGATATAAAAGTTGATTGTCGCGTCATTGCAGCTACGAACAAAGATTTGAGAAAAGAAATTGAAGAGGGACGATTCAGAGAGGATTTGTACCATCGATTAGCTGTCATCTTAATTCACGTTCCTTCATTGAATGAACGTCGTGACGATATTCCGGTTTTGGCAGAACATTTTTTGACAATGGTATGTGCTGAACATGGAGTTTCAAGAAAATCGTTGTCTACTGAAGCATTAGATGAACTTAAAAATACGGATTGGACAGGGAATATTCGTGAGTTACGAAATATCATTGAACGTTTGGTGATTTTATGTGATCAAGAAATATCAGGTAGTGATGTGAAGATGTTTGCTAATCCTAGAGTAGGAGCGTAAATTATTATAGTAGATAAGTGAATCTGAGTTTTTTCTTGATACAACAATAAAAACTGTGCTACTCTGTGAAATTAACTCTGAGTTACTCTGTGGTAAAAAAAACATTGGCTATGGTAAAAAAGCGATTATGTAATCACAGAAATCAACACAATCAAAGTCCGGATATGGTATTATCTGGGTTTTTTAGTTAGGTCTAAAGTAAAAGATTGAACACAAAAAAAGGTTGATCAATTACGATCAACCTTTTTGTATTAGAATCGATATTCTTATTTTTTCTTCATCTCTTTTTCTCCTAATTTCATCAAAGCATAAGCGAACTCACCGCCCTTTTTTGTCTTAATGATTTCCAAAAGTTTTTTGACTACTTTTTCTTCTGAATCAGTTGAATAAACAGAGTTGTATTTCTTTTCAAGATCTTTAGAACAGACCTCCATGTTTTTTCCAAGTGCAACGATTGCGTTAACATCTTTCATCCCTTGTTCAGGATTACTCACCATAACTTCACTAATTGCCACTTGAATATCTTTGTTTTCGTCTACAGCTTTAATGATCGCTGTTTTCATCTCGTTGGAAATTTCTTTAGAAGAATCATTTACACATCCGCACATGTCATCTGCCATAGCATTGTAATCCGAATCATCCGCCATATTGCAAGATGTAACAATTACAGAGCATGCAAAAGTCATTAGTAAAAGTAGTTTTTTCATAAATATATTTTTTCTAAAAATAGTAAAATATTTGTAGGGACTACATTTTTTGAGGATTACAAGTAGAAATTGGGTTTCAGATTCTTAGAATGATTATAACTTTTCCATTAATTCACAGAATTGCTTGGCTAAATATTCGGAAGAATAAATGTGTAAATTTTTGGCTGTAGAAATAAGTTGTTGGTGAAGATAGAGTTCGTACCAATGAGTGATTGTTTTTCGTGCGTGATCATAATCGTCGTAAGAAATGAAATCACCGCATTCTGTTTCGTGAATAGCTTTTTCCAGATCACTATCGGCTTCTCCAACGGCTAAGATCGGGCGTTTCGCCCCAAGATATTCGAAAAATTTTCCGGTCAAAATTCCTTTTACATTTCCTGTCTTATTAGCGACGAGTAAAAGGATCTGAGCCGAACGCTGCATTTCGATGCTTTCTTTGTGGGCTACAAGCGGAATGAACTCCAGATTGGCTTTCAATTGATGTTCTTCAATTCGTTCAAATACAGTGTAATCGACAGGGCCAATCAATTTGATTTGTAGATTTTGCTGAAATTCAGGATTTTCTTTGCAAAGGTCGGAAAGAACTTTCCAAACGATTTCCGGATTTCTCGGGAACGACATTGATCCGAAATGAGCGATCGTAAATTTAGAATCTAACGTTTGTTTCTTTTCATCAAAATGAGGAAAGTTATATCCATTGGTAATCACCTCAACTTTTCGATTTCCGATTTTTCCCAAATCTTCTGCCGAAGATCGACTGATCGTGACAACTGCGTCACATTCGGTCAAACAGGCTTTCTCTAGGTCATGCTGACGTTTATCGGCCCATTTCCCAGGTATCAAATCTTTATAAAAATCTATTTCGGTCCACGGATCACGGAAATCGGTCACCCATTTGATGTGCGGAAAATTCTGTTTAAGATTTCGACCGATGACGTGCATGCTATGCGGCGGACCAGTGGAAATGATTGTGTCAATTTCGGGGTGTTCTTTCAGGTATTTACTTATAAAACGAGTACTTGGTCGAATCCAAAAAACGCGTGCGTCTGGAACGAAAAGATTGCCTCTTGTCCAGATGACAAATTTTTGAAAGAGTGTACTTTTGGAATTTCGGGTAAATCCGCCACTGACATTTGGATTATTCTTTTTACCAATGTATTTGTGAGGTTCGAAAATCGGTCGTTTGATCATGATCAAATCTGAACTGACTTGTTTTTCCAAATCTTTATCGATAACCGGCCATTCTGCTTTTTCAGGGCAGTAGACATGTAATTTCCATCCGTTTTGAAGGAAGTAAGATGAAAGACGCAACCAACGATGAACACCAGCTCCACCAGCCGGGGGCCAGTAGAATGTGATCAATAAAGCCTGTCTTACGTTCTCCAAATTGTTAACTTGTTATTCGATTTTCCCTTTAACTTCTCCAATGGCAAGACTCAAGCCTTCAACATTTTTACCTCCGGCAGTTGCAAAGAATGCCTGACCTCCGCCACCACCTTGGATGTGCTTCGATACTTCACGAATAATTTTTCCAGCATCAATGTTTTTTGAACTGATGATTTCATCCGAAGCTATAATACTTAACGTACATTTATCGCTTTCTTTTCCGCCTAATACACCGAAGAAATTATCAACTTCTCCCCGTAACTGGAATAAAATATCTTTGATTGATCCACCGTCTAATTCTACGATTTCTCCCAAGAAATTAACACCATTGATCGAATTAATATTTTGTTTCAACTCTGCTTTAACCAATTTCGATTTTTCTTTTTGGAATTGCTCAATTTGCTTAG